>NZ_JASDDA010000020.1:0-62750 GCF_030407645.1 Pseudoalteromonas sp. APC 3495
CAAATTAAATTGATATTTTTTTTTACTGCTGTTTTCTAATTCTTTATTTGCAAATCAAGACAAGCATAGTTATTCAGAAATAGACCGAATAACTGTAACCGCTTCTCCTTTCGCTACTAAGGTTCTTGATTCTGCAGCAGCAATAAAAATACTAGATGGGCAAGAAAAGAGCTTAAAACAGACTTTATCTTTAGGTGATTCATTAGCCAGTTACAGCGGTGTTAGCTCAATATCAACAGGCAGCCAGTCTGGGAAGCCAGTGATCAGAGGTTTGAGTGGAAATAGAATAAAAATTTTATGGAATTCAGTGGCGCAAGACTTTTTACAGTTTGGTGTTCGTCATCCTCCAGGTTTAACACCTGTACTGGCCCAAAGAATAGAGTTAGTAAAAGGGCCGATGAGTGTCTTATATGGTGCAGATGCAATAGGTGGCGTTGTTAATTTAATAAGCAGCGATATTCCCATTGGCGCAGATAACATTATTTCTGATGCTAATTTAGGGCTATCCTATCAAACGAATAATTCACAAAAAGATTATAATCTTAGTTTGTCAGGTGGCTCAAACCGATGGGGCTGGAACGCAGCTTTAACGGAGTCTGCGGCTGATAATTTCAAAACACCAAACACTCAATCTTATTACGATTCACAAACACTAAATGCCCCGAAGTTTACAGGTGAAATTCCTTTTACAGACTTCAATATTAAAAATGCTGATGTTGCCATAGGGTATTCTGCCCACCACTTGGATGCGGATTTTCGCATAAATATTTGGAATAACGATCAAAACTTCTTACAACCGAATGGCCTTCCTACAGGTCAAAAGTTACGCAACGAAAACTTTGCAGCAAACTTAAATTATGAATTTTTATCTGAGTGGTCAGCTAATATTAAACTAAGTCTACAAAAGAATGAGAGGGATGCAGTAACAGGCGCTTCCTATCAACAATTAACGGAATATAATAAAGATTTAGCTATCTCTTTAGAGCGAAAGCAAGCCACTATTTCACTCAATCACCCACAAGTACATGGTTGGAAGGGCCAATTTGGCACTGAGCTTGTTAGTAAAAATCAGAATACCTCAATCGGCACACTTGTACCGGATGCTGACTATAATTCCAAAGCGATATTTTTATATGAAGTATTAGACTCAGATCTATATATAGCTGAGTTCGGTGCTCGCTATGACTCAATAAAACAACAAGCTATTAATAAAGAACAAGCATGGGTTAATGATTTTACAGAACACCAATGGCAGGCACTGAGTGGATCAATTGGTATAACATGGAAGCTTGACAACCAATGGCTATTGATGAACAGGGTTGCACGAGGTTTTAGAGCTCCTTCAATATTCGACCTTTACGCAAATGGTGTTCATGGTGGTGTGGCTGCATATCAAATAGGTAACCCTGAACTAAAAGAAGAATATTCCTTAAATAAAGAAATTGGCTTAACTTATTTAGGAAATAAACTAGGTAGTACAATAACCTATTTCCATAACAAAATAGACGACTATATATACCAAGCAAACTCCTTATCGTTTGATCATAACTCTTCGCTCCCCATATACGTTCAAAAACAAAACAACGCCACTATAGATGGTGTAGAAGCTGAACTAAATTGGAAGATTAATGAAAAAACGTCCGTCGAAGCAAACTATACATGGATCAATAGTGAGTTAGCGCAAACAACTGAAGAACTTCCTATGATGCCTGCGGATAGTGGCTACATTGCAGTGAATTATTTGTTTGACAATACAAAGCTAACAAAAAATCTACAGCTCAACGCTAACTATTCTTTTTATGCAGATAAACAATCAGCTGGGGCTTATGAGCCATTCTCCCAATATGATGATTTACCTTTTGGAACCGCGTCAACTAAAAGCTATGGGCTTTTTGGGATTAGTGCATCGGCAGATTCACTGTTGCTTGATAAGCCTTTTTTTATTCAACTTAAAATAGATAACCTTTTTGATAAATCATATCGAAATTTTTTAGATACTTATAAAGGTTACACATTAGGAATGGGGCGAAATGTTCGTTTATCTGTATCCATTCCTTTGGTATAACCCTGTGGAGATTAAAATGAAATACCTCGTCAAGCTCAGCTTTTATTCAATTATATTAGGTACTCTCGCAACTGCAATGCTAGATATTTGGAATTGGAGTCGACATTACCTATTTGATACCCCGCTCACCAAATATGAATTTATAGGCCGGTGGATGCTTTATATGTTTGATGGTCAGTTTTACCATACTTCTATAAAAGCATCTCCAGCACTGCCCTATGAGCTATTAGCTGGCTGGTTAGGCCATTATTTTATAGGTATTGTATTTGCTGCCCTTTTACTCCTTGTATTTGGATTAAAATGGCTTGAAAAGCCAATGTTTAAACCTGCAATAATCATAGGTATGGTTACCGTTGTTATTCCTTATTTAATCATGCAACCGGGTATGGGAATGGGTATTGCCGGTTACTTAACTCCCAACCCCATGTTTGTTATTACAAAGGTAATTGTGTCTCATGTTGCTTTTGGGGTTGCACTTTACATCGGTGGAATATTAATCAAAAGCGTTAAAACTAACAGGTAAAACCAATGCAATAAGCTTCACACCAGCCGTATTACCGTGAGCTGAAAATTAAAAGCGAGTGGCTTTATGAAAAATATACTATCTAATATTTTTAATTTACTACTTTATAACCAAAAGGTGACCTATGAAATACACTGAAAAATTCCAAAACTTGGCAAATATAGCCCAAACTCAAGTCGAAAAAGTAGAAGCCAATACGGTCAACCAGTTGATTGCATCGGGGGCAATAGCACTTGATATAAGAGACCCTGATGAACATGCAAATGGCCATATTACAGGCTCATTAAATATAAGTCGGGGAAAATTGGAAATGCTCATAGAATCTAATCTTCCAGATTTAAATACTGAAATATTATGCTACTGCAATGCTAATAACCGAGGGGCATTATCGGCGGCCACCCTCAGGTCTATGGGTTATGTAAATGCAAAATACATTGCAGGCGGTCTAAATGAATATAAAAAAGTAGCATAAAAATTAGTTAGATTCTTGTTACAAATGCTTGTCCTGTCCAACGAAAAGGACCGGGATTAGAGCTTAGGTTAAAAGTAAGTACTAATTTAAACTTACTTTTAACTATATATTATTAAAGCCCTCACTTAACTCTAAAAAAACAATTTTTGATATTTAGTTTTTTCATATTATGAACGAAGAAAAGCTAATTACGTTAGGGTCTGTTGATCTTTCAAGGTTAAATTTGCAGCAGTCTGTTTGGTATTTAGGCAAGGCAGAGCCTATGTGGTGTGGTTATTCCCCATAAATAGGCGATAACGCAGCATCAATGCCAAACAGGCGCTGCCCGAAGGGTTCTGCCTAGGAGCGATTTACTCTTTGTTGCCTACATGGATGTAGGTAAGGGGCGTGAGCAGGACGCGGAAGCTTTGCTCGGTTTTTACTTAGCCCACTAGGTTACAAACCTCGCGCCGCGATTAAACCGCCCCTAGTTTGAACAAATTGTAATCCGCAAAGGTCAACAGACCCTAATATCTAACCTTGAGTTATAGAGCATTTCGACTTATTCAATTAAATATTAACTTTAAGTATAGACTTCATTCAAAACTTATACTTGTCAGTCATCAAAAATCAACAAGTTAAAATTTACATAAATTAATCAAGCGATATTACTAAATTAGCAGTTTTATTCCTTAAAAATTGAGGGGTTTCATGAGTTAACAACACAATTGTTTTTTTAGCTAACCAAGGAGCCATATTAGCCCATACTCGACACGCCATTGATTCATCAAGATTACTAAAGGGTTCATCTAAAACAACTAGTTCAGGGCTTCGAAGTAATAATCTTGCCAAACAAATACGTCTTGCCTGTCCGCCAGAGACAATACCTCCGGTTTCACCCAACCAATAATTTAAACCATCAGGTAAATTAATCGCCCAATCGTATAGCTCTACTGTTTTTAGAACTGACCAAATATCACCCTCTGAAATGCCATCTAAACCTAATATTAAATTATAACCAAGTGTTCCTGAAAAAATGGCATCACTTTGAGGTAGGTAGCTCACTTTTTTATACCAACTATTAGATGCTATCTCTTGCAGGTTTATTTGGTTAATGTAAACACCTCCATGAGCTGAATCAATGCTTTCAATACCCATTAACAAATTAGCAAACGTTGATTTACCAGTACCAGAGCGGCCAATAATTGAAACACACTGGGTCTGTTTTATAGATAAACTAAGAGGCGTATCTAAGCTTTTAGGTATTTTATTATGATTTTTTATATCAATTTTAATATCGCTTAGGGGCTTAATCTCTTTGTATTTACTTGATGGATTAGAACGGGATAAAGCTGCTAGTTTTGTCGCTGCAAAAGAAGTCTGCCCCCAAGAGCTAAAATGATTAGGTAAACTTTGAACAACCTCATAGGTACCTATCAGCATCATTACGAGCATAATTGCTTGTGCTTCACTTATGAGCTGTTCATTAACTGCAAAAAAAGCACTCACAACCACAACAAACAATGCAATATTTAATAATGAATCAAAAATTAGCTGAACATTAGCAATTCTTGCATTCAGCTGTTCTTGCAGAGAGTTAAATAACGCCAATTCGTCAATAATAATCTGCTCATGATGTTGCATTAACCCTATTGACTTTAGCTCAAAGGCGCCACTTAAGTGCTCAATTATTTTTTGCCTAAACTCGTCCATCATACTGGCATATTTATATGAAAGCTTAGCTGTAAACTTGGTTGTTATTGCAATTACTGAGGTAATACCAAATAATAAAAACAAAGCAAAATACAATGCAAAGTCCAACCAAATAAAGCCGGTAAATACAGTTAATATAGTGATCAGTAATACTGAAATAATTGGCGGGACAATATAACGAAGAAGTAAACTATCAAGTGCATCTAAGTTAACCGTTAGCTTACTAAGCCATTCGCTATCAGAACGAGCTCTCAACTGCTCTATGGTTGATTTTGAAAGATTATTAAAAAGAGATAATCTAAAAACAGATATTAACCTTAAAATAGTATCGTGGTTGTAAATTCTTTCTATATACCGAGAGATCGTTCTACTTAATGCAAAAAAACGAATACCGGAGCCGGGTATATATAAATTTAATATAGAAGTAATGCCCAAGCTTATTGCAATACCCGTTAATGCTGTAGCTGTGATAAACCAGCCCGATACCATCAATAAACTCACACCTGAAATAACAGTTAATAAAGCCCAGAAAACACCTAAAAAAAGACGTTTTTTTTGACTTTGGTATAAAAGTTTAAACCAATACTTCATTGTCATCCTCTGTGCTTGTTATTGATAAATCTAAATGGGCATCAGCAATATTCAAAAGTAATGGGTCGTGCGAGGCAACAATTAATATACGCTCTTTTTTAAGTATTTTAAGCGCACTGATAATATATTTTTTACTCAATCTATCTAACTTAGAAGTGGGTTCATCTAATAAAATCAATGGTGCTGGATTTAATAATACTCTTGCAATACTAATACGCTGAATTTGCCCGCCAGATAAACCTTGCCCATGTTCGCCAATAAGAGTATTTAAACCCGTGTGTTTTTGTAATAACTCTTTATCAAGACCAACAATTCGAAGCGCATCAAACATCTGCTCTTTTGTGGCATTAGGTGCTAACACTTTTAAATTATTAAAAACGGTGTCATTTTTTATCCACCCTCTTTGAGGCAAGTACGCAATGGGTGCTGCTTGCGGATAAATACTCATAGTGCCCGCTATCGGTGCTGTATATCCTGCAAGTGTGTTTAAAAGTGTTGACTTACCTGCACCCGAAGGCCCCGTAATACTTAACATTTGTGCTTGTTGTATATCAATATTAATTGTATGAGGAAGTGGTAACTTCTGGTTGTATCCAATGACTAAGTTTTGCAATCTAACCGCAATGTGTTGCTCTGAACCACTATCAGGTACACTTAAATTATAATACTTTTTACTTGTAGTGCTTTTTTCATCACATGCATCGCTATCAAGCAATAAGACGAGGTTATTAGCAGAGCCTAAAGCAGTCGCTCTGTCATGGTAAAATGCAGCTAAATTTCTAAGTGGTTGAAAAAATTCAGGTGCTAAAATAAGAATTGCTAACCCTGAAAATAAAGTAAGACTGCTTGCGGGTCCCCAATCGATTGACCCATATAAAGAAAAACCAATATAGATTGCCAAGCTAGCAATCGCGACACTTGTAAAAAACTCTAATACCGTTGAGGATAAGAATGCGAGCTTAAGCGTTTTCATTACAACGGTTCTGTAACCTTCACTATTAACTTTAACCTCGTCATAAATTGCGCTTTCTGAGCGCAATAATTTAATATAATCAAGATTTGCCACTCTATCTAAAAAGTGACCAGCCAAACGCTGACGGATCAATGAATACTTCTGATTAACTTTTTCAGCGCCCATTCCCACCAAAATCATAAATAACGGAATAAGAGGCGCAGAAATAAGTAAAAGCAATGCCGATAGCCAATCAAGCCAAGCAATAACGCTTAATATTAAAATAGGAGATATAATAGCTAAATTTTGCTGCGGCCAATATCTAGAGAAGTAGCTATCCATAGATTCAACTTCTTCTATCCATTGAGCTGCAGAGGCCCCTGCGGAGTGTTTTTTTAACACCAAAGGGCTCGACATCCGCCATTTAGCTAAAATTGATAGCCGAATATCATTTCTGATTCGCACACTGGCTTTTTGACTCAAATTAACTTGCAACCTTATAAATAAAGGTTGGCCAATTAGTGAGGTAAAAAGCACGATAAGGGAGCCATATAAATCATTTAATTGTGCTTTTTCAATGAATAAGGAGTGCGCCAAATAGCTAAAAGTAACCCACTGAATTAAAAGAAGTAACGTGGAGGCTGTTCCTGACAATACAGCCGCATATAGTAAAAATGACTGTTTTTTACTGTAGCGTTTTAAAAACAGCTTGCCAGTGAGAGCTGCACTCTCACTGGCGGGTTTATTTTTCTTAAGCATCTAGTGGTAACCAGTATCCTTAACTTTCCCTCTAAATACCCAGTAACTCCAGCTTGTGTAACCTAATACAATAGGGATAACAAAAAGAAACCCTATAAGTAAAAATAACTGAGAATTATACGACGAAGCAGCGTCCCAAATAGTAAACTTAGGTGGGACAATATATGGCCATTTACTGGCTAATAAGCCTATATAACTAAACAAGAAAATACCCATTGTTGCTACAAACGGCATACCGTCACTTTGCTTTTTAACTGAACGATAAACAACGTAAGCACAATAAATCACTAAAACAGGAATTATCCATAACAAGCTTATCTCATCAAACCATCTGCTCATAACGCTGTCATCGATGTAAGGGGTATAAACACATACAATTGCAAACATAACTAAAAATGCGACTAGTAATTTTGGCGTAATTTTATAAGCCCACTCTTGTACTTCACCATCAGTTTTCATTATGAGCCAAGTACTTCCCAATAATGCATAACCTACAACCAATCCTAATCCGGTCAATATGGTAAATACACTTAACCAATCAAGCGGGCCACCAGAATATACAAAACCCTCTGTTTCAAAGCCCTGTATATAAGCACCAACGACCGCTCCTTGAGCAAATGAGGCAACAATAGAACCTACTGAGAATGACCAGCTCCATAAATGTTTTGACGTTTTTGCTTTAAAACGAAACTCAAATGCAACTCCTCTAAAAATCAGTCCAGCCAGTAATAAAAAAACACCTATATATAGTGCAGGTAAAAAAACAGAATAAACCAGTGGAAATGCCGCAAGTAAACCCGCACCACCAAGTACTAGCCAAGTCTCATTTCCATCCCAGACAGGGGCGACTGAATTCATCATTTTGTCGCGTGCTTTTTCGTTTGGGGCAAAGGGAAATAAAATCCCCTGCCCTAAGTCAAAACCATCCATTAATACATACATCATGATCCCAAAACCAATAATGCCTGCCCAAATAATGGTTAAATCAAATGGTTGTTCCATAATTTATTCCTTTTCATCGATAGCAACATGTGCTGCAGAAAACGGACGCATAGGGCGCTCAATTTCATCCATCTCATGTGGTGCACTCGCCTTTTCTATTCCGCCTTTAAACACTTTTAATAAGTAGTAAACACCAGAGCTGAATACGAGTGAATAAACGATGATATACCCAACTAAAGTAAATAGTGCCATACCGCCGGTTAGTGAAGGGGTTAGTCCTTGAGCATGGGTCATTTGACCATAAATCAACCAAGGCGCTCTGCCAGTTTCTGTTACTATCCAACCAGCTAAAACAGCAAAAAACGGGCTTAAACTCATTAATCTTAAGCCATTTAAAAATAAAGGCGATTTATAATACTGGCCTTTTCTTCTGAGGATAAGACCCCATAAAGCAAACCCGATCATTAAGAAACCCAATGCAACCATTACTCTAAAAGACCAAAATACAATAAATACTGGTGGCTGCTCTTCTTTGGACACTTCTTTAAGGCCTGGTACTTCACCATCCCAGTCATGAGTTAAAATGAAGCTGGCTAGTTTTGGAATTTTTACTTCAAAATGATTTGTTTGCTCTTCTTTATCAGGTATTGCAAATAGTAACAGCGGAACACCTTTTTGTGTTTCCCAGTTACCTTCCATTGCAGCTACTTTCATAGGCTGATATTTAAGTGTGTTAATTCCATGAAAATCACCTACAAGCGCTTGTGCCGGAGCTAAGAAAAGTAAAAACCATAATGCGATTGAAAGCGCTTTTCGGTTAGCTTCAAACTCTCTGTTTTTAAGCAGGAACCATGCACTTACGCCTGCTACAACCAACGCCGCAGTTAAAAAAGAAGCCAAAGCCATATGTAGAAAGCGATATCCAAACGAGGGAGTAAACAATGCCTCAGACCATGAAGAAACATGATAAATGCCATTTACTAATTCTAATCCCTGAGGCGTCTGCATAAGGGAGTTAGCTGCAAGTATCCAAAAAGAAGATATAAATGTACCTAACGCAACCATACAGGCGGCGAATAGATGAACACCTTGTGGCACTTTATCTCTACCGAATAATAGTACACCTAAGAAGGCAGCCTCTAAAAAGAACGCAGTCACAACCTCGTAACTCAGTACTGGACCCAAAAAGTTTGCGGTTGCATAGGAGAAGTTACTCCAGTTAGTTCCAAACTGAAAGGACATGACGATACCGGATACGACACCAATACCAAATACGACTGCAAAAACTTGAATCCAAAATTTAGAGAGCCTTTGCCATATTGGATTACCCGTTTTAAATGATAAGAATTCAAAGCCAGCAATTGTGCTTGCCAAGCCTATAGTGAAGACAGGGAATATTGCATGGAAACACACAACAAACGCAAACTGTATTCGGGATAGTAAAAGTGGATCTAGTTCCATATCCATTCCTAATATTTTAAAATTACGCTCTGATCTATTGACCTTAGCAGAATAAAATTTATTTAACTCACCAGTAATTCATAACAGTAAAAGGCTTTTAACAGCGCTTATTCCATTTTAATATATATACCTTAAATTTTAATATAAGGATTATATTTGATCTGATCAAAAAATCAACTCTCAAATAAAATATATAATAAAAAATTCAATGTGCTAATACTAACCTCAGTACTGTTTACATTAATTAGTTGCTTTTAATTGTTTTATTAGTGTAAACGCGCCGCGAATATCACCCACATTAAATCCAATTGCTTTATCTTCAGGGTAATAATGCTGAATAACTTTTTTGACTTCAGGTGTGACTGAGGAGCCATGACAAGCCAAGCACAAACCGCCGGTTGGTATCGCTTTCATGTAACGAAAACTTTGTTCATCGTAACTCGACTTTGCCAATGTATTAACCTCAATACCTTGTTGTTTGAGTTTTTCAAAATTAACCAGTGTTTTTAGCTCCCATTGATCAGCCGTATTGTTGGTGTTTCTGGCGCGTAAGCTAGTACGACCAACAGACCAACCATCAGTTGACAACTGCTCAGCTATTTTTGGTGCCTGCTCACTACACACTTTAACACCAGCGCTGAGCCCTCCTTTATTGATAGCTGACTTTAACTGCGACTTTAAACTGCTCGAGAATTCTTTTATTCGCTTTTGTGCTTCTTGCTCCAATACACTTTTATCATTTTCACCAAGTGATGTTGAATTTACAGCTAAAGGAGTAAAACCCATGATTAAAATTAAAACTAAGTAGTTTTTTAACATTACTCTTCCCTCTGAGCTCTTGTAAAATAGATTAACTATAAAAGTAGCTATAATTTTAAAGCTGATTTAGTGGTACTTTTAAATAACTTACACCGTTATTATCTGCAGGTGGAAAATTACCAGCCCTCACATTAAGTTGAATTGCAGGCAAAATAAGGCGCGGCATAGATAGCGTTTTATCACGTGTTTCACGCATTTCTATAAATTGCTCTTTTATTACGCTATTGTTGGCATGGATATTAGACTCCTTTTGCTCTTTAACCGTTACGCTATGGCGATAATCTCGATCTTCGTTTGGGTAGTCATGGCATACTTGAATCGTTGTTTCATCCGGCAAAGCCAATACTTTTTTTATCGAGTCAAAAAGCTGTGAACTGCTCCCACCCGGAAAGTCACAACGCGCAGTTCCAACGTCCGGCATAAAAATTGTATCTCCAACAAATACAACACTTTCATCAATTAAATACGCCAAGTCGGCAGGTGTATGCCCAGGTGTATGCATTACTCGGATAGTAAGTTCACCTATATGAAATATTTCACCATCTTTAAATAATTTATCGAACTGAGTTCCATTTGGTAGAAATTCTTTTTCTAGGTTAAATAACGTTTTAAATGTTTTTTGGACCGTTTTAATATGTTCACCAATCCCAATTTTTGCACCAAATACCTTTTTGAAGAATGGAGCACCTGAGATATGATCAGCATGTGCGTGGGTTTCTAGCACCCACTCAAGATTTAGCTCATTTTTCTTAATATAATTCGCTATTTTCTCAACCCCCTCCTCTGAAGTGCGGCCAGACTTATAATCGAAGTCCAATACAGGGTCTATGACTATAGCTTTCTTTGTCTTTTTATCAAAAATGACATAGCTAAATGTTTCACTGTCTTGATCAAGAAATTCTTGTATTTCATAGTTTGTTTTCATAAATATTCCCTCGAAGTTAGCCCAAGGAGAAATCCTTGGGCCAACGTTTCATTGAACAGTATTAAAGAGTTTTTTTACTAAAGTACCAATCAACGTAATCGTATCCTTTATCTTTACGACCAGCAGCGTCTTCAACGGTATGTGGTGGTGGTACAATAACTGGTTCGCCTTCTACCCAATTCTCTGGTGTAGCTACTGAATTTTCATCACTGGTTTGTAGTGCTTTAACTAAACGTAAAAATTCATTTACTGAGCGACCATTACTCATTGGGTAATAAACCATCGCTCGCATTACCCCCTCAGGGTCAATGATAAACGTAGCTCGTACAGCTGCAGTATCGCTTGCACCAGGTTGAACCATGCCGTAAGCATGAGCCACTTCCATTGAAAGATCTGCAATAATTGGGAAAGGTATATTCACACCAAAGTTTTCTTCAATGTTACGTACCCAAGCAATATGCGCATGAATACTGTCAATCGATAAACCTAATAATTCAGTATTCATCGCTGAAAACTCTTCTGCTGCATTTGCGAAACCCATGAACTCGGTAGTACATACCGGAGTAAAGTCTGCTGGATGCGAGAAAAGCACTAACCACTTACCTTTGTAGTCTTCCAATGTGCGATCACCATGAGTGGTTTTTGCATTGAACGCAGGCGCAGGTTTATTCAGTTGTGGAAATTGTAATTGTGTTTCATTTTGTTCAGTCATAATGTTTTCATAATTGATGTTTATCGTTTTGACAAGATCAATATCGCATAAGCATATAACTAAAGGCAATATCAAAAAACAGATTAACTTAATCAATATTATCGATGAAAAAGTAAGCTTTAAGAGTTAAAAAAGATTACCAACCTCGAAAAGTAAAACTCAATTTTATAAATTTAGTAAAGTATTCACCTTTTATATTAGAATAATCTAATATAAAGTACAGCTTGTTCTAAATAATTTTATTTCATGAGGAAATTAAAAAATTCAACCAAAAGAAATATCTGCAAATGAAGCTTTCATGTTAATTGAAAGGGAAGATTTAGGAATAATTGATGTTCGTGAACCAGCAGAACACATGACTTCACACATAGAGGGCTCTGAATTACTCCCTTTGAGTAAACTAAAAGGAGAAGATATTAAACATGAGAAAAGCGCTTATATAATATATTGCCAAAAAGGCGGTCGTGGTAAAAGTGCGTGTGAAAAGTTACTTGCCCATAACCCAGATTTGAATATATACAATATCAGCGGAGGCATAAATGAGTGGGTCAATGAAGGATATAATGTTCGTAAAGGTGAAAAATCAATTTTGCCACTAGATCGTCAAGTTCAATTATCTATAAGTACTCTAATTTTAGTGTTCTGTGCTCTTTCTTTAACAATTTCGACCGCTTTCATTTGGCCAATAATATTTATTGCAGCAGGCTTGTTTGTTGCTGGCGCAACCGGTTTTTGTGGTCTAGCAAGAATTATAGCATTGATGCCGTGGAACCAGAGAGTGTAATTAAAAACAAGTGCCCTCAATTACTGAATTAAAAAAGGTAAATTTTATGCGAATATTAACAGTCATCTTATTATTGGCTTCTACTATTAGTTTCACTGCTTTTGCAGACGATAATAAGGCAGGCACTAAACCTAAGCTTTTATCATTTATAACATCTGACAACACACAAACTCAGTTAATGGGTATGGTTTTATCATCACAAGCTTTAAAACAAGGTGCTGATGTCAATATCCTTTTATGTGGGCAAGCCGGCGATATTGCACTGATCGATGCTCCTCAATCAGTTTTAACACAGCTAAAGCCTAAAAATATGAGCCCACAAAGCTTAATGAAAAACATTATAAAAATGGGGGGAACAGTTCAAGTTTGCGCTCTTTATCTACCTAATAAAGGTGTTAAAAAAACTGATTTGATTGAAGGTATTACCCCTGCTTTACCTCCCCACATAGCTAAAAAAATGCTTGATGCTGAAACAAAAGTCATATCATTTTAATCACTGTGAGTAACTGATTCAGGCATTACGATTCGTATTGTCCTGAATCAACATACATCTAGAGCGTGTAGATCCTCCAAGCTCTATTCTATTAGAAGCTATTCATGCTAAGTGTGTTTAGCTTTTTATACTGTTCTAATATGGTTATGTGTTTTCAAATTTTTTAGTTAGTGCAATTTGCTTTTTTGAGCCGTTTTTAAGATACTAAGTAAGTGCTGACGAGTTACGTAAAATCGTAGCACAAACCATAGCACGACAAAGTAACAACCTGTTTTTAAAGACTTTAATTGAAAACCTTATAACTGTCACAGTTAATGCATTTGCTGTTTATAAGTAAAGCCATGATTAAACTCTCTATTATGAAACAGCTTGTTTGAAAGGATTGCGGGTGTCTTGGTTTTCATCCAAGTTGCGCATAAGTATCGCGTGCTCTAAATCAATGTTGTCAGGCAGTGGGATTTTTACGATATGGCCTGAGCCTTTAGCATCAGTAATGCTTTCGCCCTTTTTATTTTCCATACATTCAAGCACAAAGCTAATATTACCTTTCGGCGTCATTAGCTCTAATGAATGGCCAACACAAAATTTATTTTTTACATCTATTTCAACCAAACCATTAGCATTACGTTCTAATACTTCACCTACAAATTGCTGCTTGGTAGATACAGAGTGACCGTATTCGTAATTTTGATAATCTTGATGAGCGTGGCGCTTTAAAAATCCTTCGGTGTAACCGCGGTGTGCAAGGTTCTCAAGAGTTTTAAATAAATCAGCATCGAATGGTTTACCTGCAACCGCATCGTCAATCGCTTTACGATACACCTGAGCGGTACGCGCAACATAATAAAATGACTTAGTACGCCCTTCTATTTTTAGGCTATGCACCCCCATTTTTGTTAGCTGCTCTACGTATTGCACGGCGCGTAAGTCTTTTGAGTTCATGATATAAGTACCATGCTCGTCTTCAAATGCAGGCATATATTCACCCGGGCGACCTTGCTCTTCTAGCATAAATACATCGTTACTTGGTGCGCCTTCACCTAACGTAGGTATAACCGTTTTAGGGTCAATTTTATGTACCATTTCACCGGTTTCGTTCTCAGTGCCAGGTTTAACATCATACTTCCAACGACATGCATTGGTGCAGGTGCCTTGGTTGGGATCGCGCTTATTAATATAGCCCGAGAGTAAACAACGCCCTGAATAAGCCATACACAGTGCGCCATGAACAAATACTTCTAGTTCTGTTTCTGGGCACAGAGCACGAATTTCGCTGATTTCTTCAAGCGATAGCTCGCGAGACAAAATCACCCGCTCAATACCTAGTTTTGCCCAAAACTGTACGCTTGCGAAGTTCACTGCATTAGCTTGAACCGACAAATGAATTGGCATATCAGGCCATTTTTCACGTACTAGCATAATTAACCCAGGATCTGACATGATCAATGCATCCGGTTTCATAGCAATCACCGGCTCTATATCACGTAAATACGACTTAACTTTTGCGTTATGCGGGGCAATATTCGACACTACATAAAACTTTTTATTCAGCGCATGTGCTTCGTTAATCCCTATTTGTAATGTATCTAAATCAAATTCATTATTGCGAACCCTTAAACTGTAACGAGGTTGACCGGCATAAACCGCGTCGGCACCATAGGCAAAGGCATAACGCATGTTTTTTAAGCTGCCTGCGGGGCAAAGTAATTCAGGTACAAATAAGGTTAAAGAAGAAACAGCTGACATGTGCGCTCCATACATCGAACCGGGTTCAAGCCGGTTGCATGAATAATTAAGGGAAATAAAGCGCGCAAGTATAATGAGATGGCAAAAGAGAAACCTTGATCAAGATCATCAAAATTTCTCTTCAGCGCTAATAAATAAAGAGCTGTAAATTTAAGTTATTTTTTACTGCTTAATTGGTTCGAGAATTGACTAACGGCATCAACAACTTGTTGCGCGCCTTTTTTAATATCACTCATTACATCACCAGATTCTTTGGAGAGCGCTAGACCTTGTTGCGCTTTATTTTTACCTTGCTCAATTACTGCAACGGTTGATTGAGTTAAATTTTGGTTTTGCTGTACAACGTCCACTATTTCTTCAGTCGCTTTACTGGTTCTGGAGGCAAGTAAACGCACTTCATCAGCCACCACCGCAAACCCACGGCCTTGCTCGCCAGCACGCGCGGCCTCAATAGCCGCATTAAGCGCCAATAAATTAGTTTGATCAGCAATGCTGCTAATGCTCTGCACTATGCTCGCAATGAGTTGCGACTGTTTATCTAATGCTGAAATTTCTTGAGCAGCTTGCTCCATTTGCACCGACAGTTCGTTCATAACCTGAACTGTTTTTTGTACCACTTCAGCACCTTTATCCGCGTTATTATCAGTTTCGATAGAAGTGCCATGCGCAATACTCGCCGCTTGCTCTGTAGCCAGTTCTCTTTCTACTTGGTCAGTGATCACTGTGGCAAATTTAACTACTTTATAGAGCTCATTTGCTTCATTAAAAATCGGATTATATGAAGCCTCTAACCAAACTACATGGCCGTGTTTATCAATACGTTTAAATCTGCTCGCAATAAACTCACCATTACGCAAACGTTGCCAGAAGGCCTGATACTCTTTACTACTCGCTTCTTGTTCGTCACAAAACATACCATGATGCTTGCCCACCACGTCTTGTCTTGAATAACTCATACTTTTTAAAAAGTTGTCATTAACACGTAACACCATACCTTGAGTATCAAACTCAATAACCGCTGTTGAACGATGCAATGCTTTGATTAAATCTTCGTTTTCTCTTGAACTCTCAATTATTTGTGTAAGCACAGTGCAATGCAGGGTTAAATACTCAAGCTGACCTTGCTCGTTTTTTATAGGATGTAAAATGCAGCGTAACCAATCTCGTTGTCCGTTTGGGTGGGATACTTGGATAGCGCCGGCAAAATGTTCTACTTTACTTAGCGCTTTTTGAAAGGCATGAAAATCCGCGTTATTTCTAGCATTTTCAGGAATGAAGTCTAAAATATTTTTATTAATTATTTTGTTATTTGAGTAGTTAAACTCTCGCTCAAAATTTTTATTTTGTCTTAAAATAGCACCTTGCTTATCAAGCTCTAACACCAGCATTTCACTGTCTAAGCTTTGCTTAACCTGCTCCCTTACAGAAAGCTTACTTTGTAAATCAGCGATTTGATTTTCTAAAGATTGGTTAAAAAACATATTGTTACCTTAGTGTTTAAATGTATCGGCATGCATATTGAGTCTATAAAAAGTGTACTATGAATAAAAAGTCTCACCACTTAAACAAAAGTATAGCTCATGTTTATAAACACATAGTAAACGTAAAAACATTGTTTTTAGTTCATAAATCGGGGTTAGCAAATTAAAAAAAGCAAGCAAGGTAGAATAAATTAGGTTTTTTTGACTAAAACGCGTATAATTCGCGCCCGTTAATATTCAACCTTTTATTTAAATTATTGGAGCACAAAGATGGCTTTAGAGCGTACTTTTTCAATCGTAAAACCTGATGCAGTTGCTAAAAACCACATCGGCGCAATCTACAACCGTTTCGAAACTGCAGGTCTTAAAATCGTTGCAGCTAAAATGGTTCACCTTTCACAAGAGAAAGCTGAAGGTTTCTACGCTGAGCACAGCGAGCGTCCTTTCTTTGGTGCTTTAGTATCTTTCATGACTTCTGGCCCAGTAATGGTTACCGTTCTTGAAGGCGAAAACGCTGTTCTTAAAAACCGTGAAATCATGGGTGCTACTAACCCAGCTGAAGCACTAGCGGGTACTTTACGTGCAGACTACGCTGATAGCATCGACGAAAATGCGGTTCACGGTTCTGACGCTGTTGAATCTGCTGCTCGCGAAATCGCGTACTTCTTCGCTGACGAAGAACTTTGCCCACGTACTCGTTAATTCGAGTTCACAGCTAACCCTGTGATGCAAAGTATGAAAAGGGCTTTCGAGCCCTTTTTTAGTCATTACGTAAAGTATTAACCGTTTATTTATGATGTTTTACTTAATGATTATAGTGGATGAATTGTGTACAATTCGCCCTTGTAAATTTTTACCATCACCGCCACCGATTGAGGTTGTTACATGACCGAGCAAAAAAAGATTAACTTATTAGATTTAAACCGAGATGCAATGCGAGAGTTATTTGTATCATTCGGTGAAAAGCCATTTCGTGGCGATCAGGTGATGAAATGGATTTATCATTTTGGCGTAGATAATTTCGACGAAATGAGCAACGTAAACAAAAAGCTAAAAGAAAAGCTTAAAAATGAGTGTGAAATCGTTGCACCTGAAATTTCAGTTCGCCAGCAAGCCAGCGACGGTACAATTAAATATGCACTCGTACTTGAGGGCGGCCAAGAAGTTGAAGCTGTTTGGATCCCAGAAAAAGATCGCGCCACTTTATGTGTATCGTCTCAAGTGGGCTGTGCACTGGAATGTACTTTTTGCTCAACGGCACAACAAGGCTTTAACCGTAATTTAAAAGTGTCTGAAATTATTGGCCAAGTATGGCGTGTAGCCAAAGACATTGGCCTTGATGGAAACAGTGAAAAACGCCCTGTCACTAACGTCGTTATGATGGGAATGGGCGAGCCGCTACTGAATGTTAAAAACGTAGTCCCGGCGATGGAGCTGATGATGGACGACTGGGGCTTTGGTTTATCTAAGCGCCGCGTTACATTAAGTACCTCGGGTGTAGTACCTGCCCTTGATTTATTAAAAGAAAAAATAGACGTAGCACTGGCTATTTCACTTCACGCTCCTGATAACGCACTGCGTGATATTTTAGTACCGATCAATAAAAAGTACCCAATTGAAGAATTTTTAGCGGCCTGTCGTCGTTATATTGATGGCTCAAAAGCCAATAAAGATGTCACCATTGAATACGTTATGCTTAATGGCGTAAACGACAGTACCGACCAAGCACATGAACTGGTTAAAACGCTAAAAGGTACGCCATCTAAGGTAAACCTTATTCCGTTTAACCCGTTCCCAGGTAATGAGTATACGCGTTCAAGCAACAGCCGAATTGACCGTTTTTCAAAGGTATTACAAGCTGCGGGGATTACCTGTATTGTTCGTCGTACACGAGGGGACGACATTGACGCTGCCTGTGGTCAGTTAGCTGGCGATGTGGTTGATAGAACAAAACGTATGGCTAAAAAGAAAATGCGTGATGACAATGCAATTGCAGTAAATATTCACCAAGCCTAACTAAGTAACTCTGTGCCTTTGTGCCTTTGTGATAAATTGTTTATTTTTAAATAAATGATGCAACACAAAGGCTTTGAGGTAAGATAGAGGCTATGGAAATAAATAAAGAGACAAGGTAATGCGATCTTTACTTGCTTTAGCACTATCAACACTACTTTTAAGCGGTTGTGTGACTGAAAATAGTTACAACGGCAGTGACAAACCCGTCGTCGAAAATAAAATAAACAACGCAGGCGCAGCACGTACCCGCATTGCTTTGGCATTACAATATTTAAACACCGGTAATAATTCCCAAGCAAAATACAACCTTGAGCGTGCGAGCGAATATGCACCAAATCTTCCCGAAGTTCATTATTCTTTAGCCTATTACTACCAACAAGTTGGCGAAAATGCATTAGCCGACAAAGCCTATCAAAAAGCGTTGGCGATTAAGCCTGACGATCCGAACACCCTAAATAACTACGGTACGTTTTTATGTAGTATTGATGAGTATGATCGCGCGACCGATCAATTTTTAAAAGCGATTGAAATTCCTAGCTATATTCGTGTAGCACAAAGCTATGAAAATTTAGCCTTATGCGCCATTGAATTTAATGACTTTACCAATGCAGAAAGCTACTTTCAACAAGCGCTAAACCACAGCTCGCAACGCGCCTCTACATTAATAAGCTTAGCGGCTTTGTATTACGCCAAAAGTGACTTATATAAAGCCAGTACTTTAATACAACGTTATGACGATACTGCACAGGTTTCTTCGCGAGCATTGTTACTCAGCTACTTGGTTAAACAACGCATGGGTAGAATAGAAGATGCTGAAAAAATTGCAGCTACCATTTTGCAAACGTACCCAAATAGTGTTCAAGCTAACGCCATTCGTGACAACCAATTAAGGCAAACAGAGTTTGAAGTGCTGCGAGAAAAGTACCGTCAAGCACAACTTGATGAATTGCAAGAAAGCAGTAATAACAATCAAATTATTGTGGAGCCAAAAATAAAAATTATTCGTAAAAAAAGCCCAACATCTGCTGTAAACTCTGATGATTCAGTAAAGTAAGCTGCATAAAATACAACAGAGACACAAATACCTTTTTAAATTAGTATAAATAAGAGTAAAAACGAGTGTATCGGTTGATATCGCTCGTTTTACTGTAAACCAATTTAGCATTTCAGTGTGATTCAATGCTAAACTGCTATATGTTAGGTGCATTAAAGGGCTTTAAAAATAAAAACAGCAAAAATTTTAAAAGGGCGATACTAACGTTTTTATAAAACCGCAGCTGATGATACCCTTTAAAAGCGTGCATTCTAGTAGCAAGAATAAACGAACACTAAAAAATAAAAACAAAGTCTTACTCTGGTTATTAAGCCAAAACATTAACTTTTACTCGTGGATCCAGACTCATACATATTATGAATGAAGATAATACACAACCGCAGAGCGACGAACCCTCTGTAGGACAAATACTAAAATCGCATAGAGAAAATGCAAATATCAGCATTGCTGAAATCGCCTCGCTATTAAAGCTAACAGAATCACAAGTTGAGCATATTGAAAGCGACGAGTATCATTTACTCGGTGCAAAAACGTTCGTTAAAGGCTATATAAAAAACTACTGCCGCACACTAAACATTGATAGCGCAGCTATTTTAGCGATGCTGCCGGCCTTTAGCACATCAGATAAACCGGTCGATATGCAAAGCTTTTCAAGGCGCACAGAAAAAGAAGCCCATGACAGCCGACTTATGACCGTAAGTTACTTAATTTTAGCTATCGTTATTGGTTCTTCTGCAGTGTGGTGGTGGCAAAATGCAATGCCTATTGATGAACAAACTAAAACTATTAATGCTAATAACTCGCTCATAACTCAACAACAAGAAAACACCAAGCTGTTAGCTGAAGCCGCCGACGAGGCACTATTAAATGACATTGAATCTACAGAAGAAGTAGATTCTGCATTACAAAATGAACAACAAACAATTCAAGCTGCGCCAGTTAATAATGCACAGAGCACCAGTGAGCCAAAAAACAGTGATTTAAGCACCATTTTTATGATGTTTAACGATGAGAGCTGGGTAGAAATTCACGATGCCAATGATGAAAAAATTGCTTTTGGTGTAAAAAAAGCAGGCTACGAAATGACCCTAACCGGAGTAGCGCCTTTTTCAGTGGTATTAGGCAAGCATGATGTTGTTCGTATTACCCTAAATGGTGAGCCAGTTGATATTTCGGCCTTTCCTAAAAACCGTTTAGCTAAATTTAAATTACCCTTAGCAGAGTAGTCGCTATGTTTTCAGAATCTCCTATAAAACGCAGAAAATCCACACGCATAAATGTGGGTAATGTTCCTATTGGTGATGGTGCACCTATTGCCGTGCAGTCGATGACCAACACAGATACGATGGACGTTGATGCCACTGTAGCCCAAATTCAAGCTATTCAAGATGCCGGTGCAGATATTGTTCGCGTGTCAGTACCTACCATGGACGCCGCTGAGGCATTTAAAAGTATTAAAGAGCAAGTGTCGATACCCCTTGTCGCCGATATTCACTTTGACTATCGCATTGCATTAAAAGTAGCAAAATACGGTGTTGATTGTTTGCGTATCAACCCAGGTAACATTGGCAGTGAAGAGCGCATTAGAGCGGTAGTTGATTCAGCGCGTGAGCATAACATTCCTATTCGAATAGGGGTAAATGGCGGCTCACTTGAGCGCGATTTACAAGAGAAATACGGCGAACCTACTCCAGAAGCCCTATTAGAATCGGCTATGCGCCACGTAGATATATTACGCCGTTTAGACTTTGATCAATTTAAAATTTCAGTAAAAGCATCAGACGTATTTTTAGCGGTAGGCGCGTATCGCTTGCTCGCTAAAGAAATCGACCAACCACTGCATTTAGGAATAACCGAAGCTGGCGGCATGCGCTCTGGCTCTGTTAAATCGGCCGTTGGTTTAGGGATGTTATTAGCAGAAGGCATTGGTGATACGCTGCGCGTATCTCTCGCTGCAGACCCAGTACAAGAAATAAAAGTTGGCTTTGATATATTAAAATCACTGCGTATTCGCTCGCGCGGGATTAACTTTATTGCTTGCCCAAGCTGTTCACGCCAAGAGTTTGATGTGGTGAGCACCATGAACCAACTTGAAGAACGTTTAGAAGACATTATTGAACCGGTTTCAGTGTCTGTAATTGGCTGTGTTGTTAACGGCCCAGGCGAAGCGCTAGTCAGTGATATTGGCCTTGCCGGTGCAAACCGTCGCTCAGGCTTATACATAAATGGCGAACGCCAAAAAGCCCGTATTGATAACAATAATATTGTTGATCAGCTCGAAGGCTATGTGCGCGATTTTATCGAGCAAAAGCAGCAACAAACACCAATCGATATAAAAATCGTAGAGTGATTTAAACGCCAGCAATATGCATTCAATTGACTTTTTTAGTAGCGGCATTCACAGCGCAGTACAAATTACATACACACCGCTATACTCGCAATTACCTTGTAGTTAGGGTTATAATGCGCGGTCGATTTTTTAGTTTTACGTAGTTGCAGTCTAAGACTGCACATAAACAGATTTAGGATTTATCAGTGGCAAAACAAATTCAGGCAGTTCGCGGTATGAACGATTGCCTGCCAGGCGATACGCAAGTTTGGCAGAAAGTAGAGCACATTTTACGCGAGACCGTATCATCGTTTGGTTATCAAGAAATTCGTTTTCCAATTGTAGAATCAACCGACCTATTTAAACGCTCTATTGGTGAAGTAACCGATATTGTAGAAAAAGAAATGTACACCTTTGCCGATCGTAACGGTGATAATTTAACTCTGCGCCCTGAGGGTACCGCGGTGTGTGTACGTGCAGGTAACGAAAATGGCCTGTTATACAATCAAGAACAACGCCTTTGGTACATGGGCCCTATGTTTCGCCATGAACGCCCACAAAAAGGTCGTTACCGTCAATTTCACCAATTTGGTTTAGAAACCTTTGGTATTGCCAGCGCCGATATAGACGCTGAAGTTATATTACTCACGGCGCAACTTTGGGAAGCATTTGGCATAAGCGATCATGTACGCTTAGAACTTAACTCATTAGGCTCAAATGAAGCGCGCGCGCAGTATCGTGATGCCTTAATTGCCTTTTTAGAACAACATACCGATGTACTAGATGAAGACTCTAAGCGTCGTATGTACTCTAACCCGCTGCGCGTTTTGGATACTAAAAACCCAGATATACAGGCAATCTTAGTCGATGCACCAAAATTATCTGAATATTTAGATACTGAATCAAAAGAACATTTTGAAAATTTATGTGAACGATTAGATGCCGCAGGCGTCAAATACACGGTTAATGAAAAGCTAGTTCGTGGCTTAGATTATTACAACCGTACTGTATTTGAATGGGTAACCGATAGCTTAGGTGCACAAGGTACAGTATGTGCCGGTGGTCGTTATGATGGCTTAGTTGAGCAATTAGGCGGTAAATCAACCCCAGCAGTTGGTTTTGCGATGGGATTAGAGCGCCTAGTTTTATTGCTTCAAGCACTTGAATGTGTAGGTGACATACGCCGTAGTGCTGATGTATATTTAGCAGCCATGGGCGACAAAGCCAGCATTCAAGCGCCCATTATTGCATCTACGTTACGTCGTGACGTACCTGGATTACGCGTTATGGTGCATGCTGGCGGTGGTAACTTTAAAAAACAATTAAAACGTGCTGATAAAAGCGATGCATTAGTCGCGGTTATTATCGGTGAAGATGAATTAGAGCAAGGCGTTGTGACCATAAAGTATTTACGTGAGCGTAAAGAACAAGTCACATTAGAACTAGAACAAGCTAAAGCGCTACTTGCAGAACTAATTAATAGCTAAAATTACATAAAGCGCTGCGAGTAAAGCGCTTTAATAGAGGTAAGCATGGAAATTTATTCAACTGAAGAACAACAAGCAGAAGCGATTAAACGCTTTTTTCGTGAAAACGGCCTATCACTTGCGTTAGGTGTAATTGTTGGCTTAGGTGGTTTGTACGGTTGGAAGGCCTACAAGCAAAACCAAATAACAACAGCAGAGCAAGCATCTGATGCCTACACTAAGCTTGTTGAAAGTGATGACGTATTAGCCTCTGCTGATGCCTTCATCAGTGAAAATAAAGACACTCAGTACGCAACTTTAGCGGCATTTGTTGCTGCAAAAGAAGCGGTAGATGCACAAAAATTAGATGTAGCGAATGAAAAGCTAAGCTGGATTGTATCAAATGTCGATAACGCGCAGTTAAAAGCCATTGCCACTACGCGTTTAGCGCGTGTGCAAATTGCTCAACAACAATACGATGATGCATTAACCACGTTAAATTCGCCGTTGCCAGAGGCATTTAATGCAAATGTTGCAGAGTTAAAAGGCGATATTTACACTCAGCAAGGCAATAAAGAACAAGCACGCGTAGCCTACCAAGCTGCGGTTGATGCCGGTGGATTAACCAGCAATCCTCTATTACAAATTAAGTTAGATGACCTAGCAGTAACTAGCCCAGCGGCATAAGGTTTTAGGCATGAGAAAAATAACAACAGCAACGCTCGCCCTTTGTATGGCAACACTTATGGGCTGTTCATCAAGTGATGATGAAGAAGAACTGGTACTTCCTGAAATAGCCAATCAGTTTGAAACAGAAGTTGTTTGGCAAGAATCAATAGGTAGCGGTGTAGAGCATTACTTCTCACGCCTATCACCAGCTGTTTATAAAGATACTGTCTATGTAGCGAGTCGCGAAGGCCAAGTAGAAGCGTTATCACTTGCCAATGGTGATACGCTTTGGGAAACCGATGTTCGTCATGATTTATCGTTTTGGCCTTGGAGCGATAACGATAGTGCAAAATTATCAGGCGGAATATTACAAGCTTATGGTAAAATCTATTTAGGTTCAGAACATGGCTATGTCATTGCCCTTGATCGTGAGACAGGTAAAGAGGTATGGCGTAAAAAAGTGCCAGGCGAATCACTGTCTAAACCTGCTGCAGGCGATGGTTTAGTGTTTGTTAATTTAGCATCAGGTAAGTTACTGGCCCTGCATCCTGATACGGGTGAAGAGCGCTGGAGCTTTGAGCAAGAAGTGCCAGCACTTACCTTACGCGGTCAAAGTTCACCAACCGTCGCTAATGGTGGTGTGTTGGTTGGCCTTGAAACAGGTAAGCTCAGTGTTTTAATTTCTGAGAGCGGCTACTCAGCGTGGAGCGCAGAAATTGCAGTAGCAAAAGGCGCATCAGAGTTTGAGCGTTTAGTTGATGTTGATACACAACCACTTATTAGTGGCCCGTTTGCTTATGCGATTGCATACAATGGTAACTTATCAGCAGTTGATATTCGTTCTGGTAATGTTGTATGGAAACGTGAATACAGCAGCTACCGTGAAATTGCCATGGATTTGCAAACAATTTACGTTGTTGATAGTAACGGCGTTGTTTATGCACTTGATAAAGATTCAGGCATTGAACGTTGGAGCCAACCCGCTCTTCGTGGCTGGTACTTAACAGGCCCAGCAGTTGCCGGTAATTATTTAGCGTTAGGTGACCAAGAAGGCAATTTGCATTGGTTAAATAAAGACACTGGCGAGCTAGTATCTCGTGAAGACTTTGACAGCTCAGGTTTTTTTGTTGAGCCTGTTGTTGCTGACGATAAGTTGATTTTATACACCCGTGATGGTGAAGTTAGCGCGGTAAAAATACCGAACTAACTGTCTACTATTAGTGTAAGGCACTAATAGTTAATTATTTTTTGTAAGGCTTCGCACTGCGAAGCCTTTTGTTGTTTTTTAAAGAGGTAGTTTATGCTTCCCGTGATCGCTCTTGTAGGGCGACCCAATGTGGGCAAATCCACATTATTTAACCGTTTAACACGTACTCGTGATGCACTCGTTGCCGACTTTCCTGGCTTAACGCGTGATAGAAAATATGGCCAAGCAAATTACGATGGCTTTGAATTTATCGTGGTAGATACGGGCGGTATTGATGGCTCAAAAGAAGGTATCGAAACCGAAATGGCTGATCAGTCATTACTAGCCATTGAAGAAGCGGATATTGTTTTATTTTTAGTTGATGCTCGCGTAGGTATGACAGTGGCTGACCAAGCTATTGCTAACCACTTGCGTAAGCAAGAGAAAAAGTGCTTTGTGGTAGCCAATAAAACAGACGGCATTGATGCTGACTCGAACTGTGCTGAGTTTTATCAACTTTCACTCGGTGAAGTTCATCATATTGCAGCCGCTCATGGTCGTGGTATTACTTTACTGCTCGAACAAACACTTCAGCCAGTTATTGCTGAACTTGCCGCACTTGATGAAGATGTAGCCGATGACGATGAAGAGCTTATCGACTTATATCAAGAAGGTGAAGAAGATGACACTGATCACCAAGCGTTTGCCGACAAGCCGGTAAAGCTGGCTATTATTGGTCGTCCAAATGTTGGTAAGTCAACCCTTACTAACCGCATACTAGGTGAAGACCGGGTTATTGTATACGATATGCCAGGTACAACCCGCGACTCAATTTACATTCCGATGACCCGTAACGACAAAGAATATATTCTTATCGATACCGCTGGTGTGCGTAAACGTAAAAAAGTAAGTGACGTGGTTGAGAAATTCTCAGTCATTAAAACGCTACAAGCAATCGAAGATTGTAACGTCGTGTTACTAGTGGTTGATGCCCGCGATGGTATTTCTGATCAAGACTTAAGCTTATTAGGCTTTGCCCTTAACTCAGGGCGCTCATTGGTGATTGCCGTGAACAAGTGGGATGGCCTAGATAACTACGTTAAAGATCGTATTAAAACTGAGCTTGATCGTCGTTTGGGCTTTATTGATTTTGCCCGCTTGCACTTTATCTCTGCGCTACATGGTACGGGTGTTGGTCATTTATTTGAATCAGTTGACGAAGCGTATGAGTCGGCAACTAAACGTATAAGCACCGCTATGCTACGTCGTATCATGGACATGGCACAAGCGGATCACCAGCCGCCACTTGTTCGCGGTCGTCGTGTTAAGCTTAAATATGCGCATGCTGGGGGTTATAATCCGCCGCGTATCGTCATTCATGGTAACCAAGTTCATGATTTACCTGATAGCTACAAACGCTACCTAATGAACTACTACCGTAAAGCACTTAAGATTATGGGTACGCCAATCAAAATTGAATTTAGAGAAGGCGATAACCCATTTGCAGGGCGTACTAATAAAGTAACCCTGTCGCAAAAACGTAAAATTCGTGCGTTTAGTAAAGAAAACCGCAATAAGTCATAACGATTTTGATTAAGTCAGTTTAATAAAACGGCGTACTTTATAGTACGCCGTTTTTTATGATTCAAAATTAATTAATGCTAATTGCACCAGCCGTTCAACTGTGGTGCCTTGAAGATTTTTAGGCGCTTTAGGGTAATATTTCGATTTTGGCGTTTTAATGGATATGAAACCATGATTTGTAGCCATCTCATTAGCTAATAGCTTACGCTCTTTGGGCGTTAGATGATTTTCGTGTATTTTTTCCAGTTCACCATTATCAAGCCATATTCCTGCACAGCTTGGGCACTCATCTATTTCAACTGCTTTTAGCGGTGAAAAATACCTACGCATCATCACTATGCTTGGGCATTTAGGGCAATTTACTCGCATTGCGACTTCACCCTCACCTTCTGCATAATTACTCAAATACTTAAGTAAAACCTGACCATGTTTTAACTCTGGCGAGCTAAATTTAAAAATTTGGCTGTTATCAAAAAATACGCCGCCTAATGACGATGTATAAACAGTGATTCCGCCAACTAATATAGGCTCCAATGGTGTATTCGTTCGAGGGCACAACATTTTCAAAATCCTTTTTATTTTAATACGTAAAGTTAAATAGTTATTCTAATGCTTTGTGTATCAGGCCAATTAATGGTGGTAGCAATGTAGTATGACCTGCCAATACAAACTCATGTGCATCATCTGACATTTTTTGTCACGTGTGGCGAATAATCCCAATCCATTTTTCTTCATCATAATCAGGTTTTGAACCTGCAAAGCTAAACATGTAAAGCTCAATAAATATATGGGTGTTGGCTATTCACCTGTTCGATTAGCGAAATTGCGATATTAAACATGGCTACTAAAGTATGTTTTGCTTTTTTCATTTTAAACACCAGTAGAACAATAAGCTAGGCTGTTGTTAAAAACCAACGCATTAATTGAGTGAACTTGTTATTATCATAAAATCAGCGCGCATAAGTAATAATTAAAATTTTAAAAAGTGAAATTCAACATGCTAAAAAAAACAATCTTAGCTATTGCCTTAGCAGCCACCTCGCTGCCAAGCTTAGCCGACAGTAACAGCGATTTAAAAACCATTATTGATAACCACTGGCAAAACGCCAAAGCTGAGAAAATATTTTTTAGAACCGATCCAGACGGTTGGAAACCAAACGGCACCCTACCCGATTGGAGCGAGCAAGCCATTGCGAAGCGCCAAGCTTACAACAACAGCGTACTAAAAAACTTAGCCAGCATTGATCCTAAAACGCTCAATAGCGAGCAGTTAATGAACTACCGCTTGTTTAAATATGAGCGAGAAACCGAGCAGCAAAGCTACCTTTACCAAGATAAATACTTTCCGGTTAATTTTTTAAGTGGCTGGCATACTTACTTTGCAGAAGCGCCGGCTAACATGGCCTTTTTAACCGCCGAGGATTACGATGCCTTTTTAGTGAGCCTTGGTGATTACCCGCGCTTTAATCAGCAAAACATTAATTTACTGAAGCAAGGCATTCAAACTGGTTTTACCCACTACTGCGAAACATTTAAAAATTATGGCCAAAGTATTAGCGCCCATATAGTTAAACAACCTGAGAATAGCGCCTTATATGAGCCATTTACTCGTATCCCTAATACATTTAGCGCAGCGCAAAAAGAAACTTACCAAAATAAAGCTAAAGCGTTAATTGCCTCAAAAGTCGTGCCTGCTTACGAGCACTTTTACGACTTTTTTGAAAACGAGTATATGCCACATTGTAGAGCGCAGCCCGGTATTGCAAGCATCAAAGGGGGCCTTGATTATTACAAATATACAGTAAATTATTACACCACAACAAATGCGACCCCCAAGCAAATCCATGAGCTTGGCCTTAAAGAAGTGGCACGCATCAAAGCGCAAATGCAAAGTATTATTGATGAAGTTGGCTTTGATGGCAGCTATAGCGAGTTTTTAGAATTTTTGGCAACCGATGAGCAATTTTACGCAACCGATCCCCAAGACTTGCTCGAAAAAACCGCCTTTATAACCCAAAAAATGTACGGCAAACTCCCTACTTACTTTGGCCACTTACCGCGCAATACTTTTACCATTAAAGGCTCTGCTAGTCGTGGCGCATTTTATATGCCACCGCCAGATAATCGCTCACCGGGGACTTACTTTTTAGCCTCAACTCCAAAACTGCAGCCTTTATATAATTTAGAAGCACTTAGCCTACACGAAGCCATACCTGGGCATCATTTACAAAACGCCATTGCGATGGAGTTAGACGTTCCTGAGTTTAGACGCACACTGAGCCACTCTGCTTTTGGCGAAGGCTGGGCACTTTATACAGAGCGTTTAGGTAAAGAAGCGGGCTTTTACCAAAGCCCATACAGTGACTTTGGCCGTTTAGGCTACGAAATGTGGCGCGCAGTACGCTTAGTGGTTGATACCGGTATTCATGCCTTTGGCTGGAGCCGCCAAAAGGCGATTGATTATTTGGCTGATCATACCGCTTTGCCACAAAGCGCAGTGGAAGATCAAATAGACCGCTATATTTCTTGGCCAGGCCAAGCGCTTTCATACAAAATGGGCGAAATTAAAATACGCGAACTACGTGCCAAAGCAGAAAAACAGCTAGGCGCACAATTTGATATACGCAGCTTCCACGATACCGTTATTGGTCAAGGTTCACTCCCTATGGCGGTACTTGAAGATGTAATTAATGACTGGATAGCACAGCAAAAATCAGCTATTTAAAATAAAGCTAGAACAAATTGAGAGGCGGTATTGTTACCGCCTCTTTTTAAAGCCCTATTAAACACCTCAAAACTAATCCCTACCCGCTTTTGCTTCGTAAAGTTAATGATTTTAAAAACCAGAGCTTAAGTATGAAAAAACGTATTCTGTATTGGCTGCAAAATGATTTGCGCATTGATGACAACCCCATACTCAATGATTTATCACAACAACAATGTGAACTTGATATCGTATTTGTGATCAATCCTGCTTGGTTTAAAAGCAATAACTATCAACAAAAACCCTATGGTGTACATAAACAACGCTTTCTAATGCAAAGCCTATACGAGCTACAGGAGTCTGTTTTAGGGCTTGGCCAAACCTTGCATATTTTAGAAGGCGATCCGGTAAGGGTATTAACACAGCGTATTAATGAGCTTGGCATTGATGAAGTTGTTTATAGCGAGCAAATAGGCGTTTATGAGCAACGCCAAATTACCGCGCTTAAATCGAAATGCGCTACTGTGGTATTTAAATCTGTGATGCAAGATACCTTATATCAACAGCAACAACTGCCCTTTGAACTTGCTGATTTACCAACCGGCTTTACCCCTTTTAGAAAAAAAATCGAAGCCACTGGTATCAGTTTATCCTCAGTGCCGTTCTCAGCAAAAAGACTTCCACCGCCTATTATTTTATGTGCTAAACAGCCTATATCAGAGCCGCCAACAGGAAACCCTTTACTCCAAGGTGGACACAAAGCCGGCCTTGCGCATTGTCTACAGTACTTTTCATCAGCTTTACCAAGCAGCTATAAAATCACCCGTAATGAGCTGGGTGGCTTTGATAACTCGACTAAATTTAGTAGCTGGCTGGCTTTTGGTTGTATTAGTGCCAAGCAAATTTTTTGTGCAGTCGATGCTTATGAAGCGCAGCATGGGGAAAATGAATCAACATACTGGATCAAGTTTGAATTGCTCTGGCGTGAGTATTTTAAGTGGCATGCAATTAATGTGAAGCATCAGTTATTTACTTTTAAAGGTAAAAAACAAAGCTCGCCACTGACCACGTTTAGCCCGAACCGTTTTGCAAAATGGTGCCAAGGCAGTACCCCATTTCCGCTAGTTAACGCTATTATGAAAGAGCTTAACGCAACGGGCTTTATCACTAACCGTTCACGACAAATTGCAGCCAGCTGTTTGGTCAACGAACTACAACTAGACTGGCGCTATGGCGCTGCTTACTTTGAACAACAACTTATTGATTACGATGTAGCCGCTAATTGGGGCAACTGGCAATATATTGCTGGGGTTGGGGTCGATCCGCGCGGTGGGCGACACTTTAATTTGGCAAAACAAACCCAGCAATACGACCCACACGGTGAATATATTGCCAAATGGCAAGGGAATGAGCACTGCGATGCACAGTTAGATGATTTAGACGCCGCCGACTGGCCTGTGTAATAATAAAACCTCGAACATAATACTGGCTATAAGCCCAAGGTCAAATCTTGGGCGAGAGTGCCGCTGGGTTTTTCTACTACGCGGTTAACTTCAACCCCGTTATGCTTAATAATAAAAGTGGGGGTATATTGTAAGTCATGCGCTAGCGCAATACCTGCCTCATCACGTTTGTCATAACCTACAGTAACAAAGGTTATTTTCGAAAGTTCAACCTTAGACTCATCAAGTAACTTTATTAATCGAGGTACTTCGCGAGCACTGTCATGACACCAGCTACCTAAAAGCACTAACAACTCTTTACCTGCTAATTTTTGCATCAATACAACGTCTTGCGGTGTAGGCGAGAATGTTTGGTATTGCTTAGCAAATTTATCGTGCTCGCTTAATAAACGCTTAGCAGTAACAGCGTCTGAGTGTGGTTTGAACGTTGCATTCGCTGCCAGTGGTAGAGTCAAAATAAAGAGTAAAATTAATTGTTTTAACATAACCTTATACTTAAATAGTGTTTTAGCTACTATACCCATAATCGAGCTTAAGTAAATAAAAGTTACTTGCTTTTATCCATAAAATCATCCACTTGCGATAAAACGGCTAAGTACTCACGTTTGGCTTCTTTGTTTTGTTCTAATTTATCTAAGTCACCGATTAACGTTACTAATTGCGTATGTGAATAACTCGATGTTGTTCTAAACTCGTTCGACGCCCCCACACCACTGAGTCGTTTTCTTTCATCCATACTATGACTATCTTCATTTTTCTCGAGCCAAATATCGTTAATAACACGAATATTGCTCTCACTGGTGGTTGTTTCTTTCAATTCCTTTTTTAGCTCGTATTGAGATATTTCGGGATTAAACTGATACACTTTTTTATCTACATCCACCTCATGAGCCTGATCAAGGGCAACCAATTCGTTATTTTTTACAGCGGTACCAATAGTGTAATTTTCTTGTTTGTCATAATAATCAGGGGGGATATCAGAGCGGTTACCTTCTTCATAATTAAAACGCGTGCTCGCCGTTTTATCTTGAGTAACTCCAGTTAACCCTGCTGATTTTTGGTGTTCTGTATTTTGGCTCAGCTTTGTGGTGCTTGTTGCTATGTAATCACCTTGATCCATTGCAAAAGAAAATTTCGCATCAAAATCAGCTAACTTAGAAATCCCATCGCCTAGGGAATTTTTATCACTGCTTCCTAGTCCTTGATAACGTGGATCACGGGTGATCATATTGTCAACTAAATCAGCTACCAGCTCGCGTCCGTTAGTAAACTGCTGTGTAGCAACTGACTCTATTTGACTATAGCGCTCAGCGGCTGATGACATACTACTAAACGCACTTTTAAAAACAGCGAGCCCTTGTTTCATCACTTCATCACTTTTGTGACCAAACGCCGAACGCGTACTTTTCTCTGAGCTATTGAGCTGGCTATCTTCTAAACTTTTATCGAGCGCTTTTATGTATTGCTGCATTTGGCTTTTGTCTTGCGCGCCAATGGTTGACATATCGAGCGAAAAATCAATGTTGTTCTGACCATTTACCGATTCAAACTCGAGTATTTGCTGCTCTGAATCTTCATCAAGGGTATAACTTAAATTAAGCTCATTGTCTTTTCCAAGTAGCGCTCCATCAGCATCGGCAGTATTTCCCTCTGACGTTGAAAAATACAAATCAAAACCCGAAAGCTGTTTATTATCAAAATTGCTTAAAAAGCTTAAATCTAAATCAGTTTGGTTTGCGGGTACATAACGACTGTAAGCGCTTTGTTTAGCTTTAAAAAATTCATCTGCCATTTCGCCTACACCAGAAAATACTTGTGTTAATGCTTGGTGTTCAGCCTCAGATAAGTCGCCATCTACTTCATAACTTACGCTAAATTCGTCAGTGGTTTCGCCTGTTTCCTCATCGTAACCTTGCGCAGAATGAAAAGTGATTTTAATAACATCACCTTCTTTGGTTTTTACCGACAGCTCAAATCCATAGTTATCATCATCCTCATATCGCTCGCGGTTAAAACTTTCCATAAAGGGGTCTAGCGAGCGTTCAACACGCTGCTGACTAGACGCTAAAAACGTTTTTTGATTGAACCCAAGCTGCCCCAAGTTTGATAAAATATCGCTAGTGTTAGCATAAGCGCCCTGAATATTTTTTACCGAGCTGTTTAAACGCTCAATTAACTGATCACTACGTTCATTTTTTAATAGGCCCTCTTGCTGAGAACTTATAACCGTTCGCAGCGCAACCTCTTCACTGGACAGTTTATAATTTGAGCCACTGGGTGCGCTGGAAATCGTGAGTAAAGAGGATAATTGCTGATTAAGTATTTCATCGACTTGTTCGTCACTAAACTGACTGAGCATTTCATCGGTGATTATTGCCGTGCTTGGCGCTAAGTGAGCACGCGATTGCAAACCTGTGGGCATACTGGTTTGGTTTGAATTATTGACTGATTGGGCAAGCAACGCATTTAGGTTAGCATAATTGCCTTGTAGTTTATTAACCATGATTATCCTTAATCTTCAGTACAATATAAATACGGTATCGGCCGACGAATTAAAAGCTTTAATTCTTTTTTTATTATTTAAGCATAAAATATTTTAATAAAAACGGTAGTTTAAAAGTAATTAACACGTTTTGGCGAGCAATGATTTGAGTATATCAGGCACAAATTTGCGCTGTGCGGTAATGGCATAAAAGTGCTCAAATGCATCAGGTAAACGTTGGTATTCAACTAATAGGCCTTGTTCTATTTCATCCTTTACTACAACTGATGGCAATACCGATAGTGCACCACTATCACGAGCAAGTAATCGCAGCATAGCCATATCATCAGCCTCTGCTTTTATTTTTGGCTGATATTGCCAGCGGGCACACAAAGCATTAAATGAGTCTCTAATCGCGGAGGTTTTACTGGGTAGCACCCATTGTGCATCTGTGTAACCGGTAGGAAATTGACCGCGTGTTTTTTTATCTGCAGGGCCCACTATGGCTAATGGCTGACGAGATACCAACTGGCTTTGCCACAGTTGATCGTAGTGCTCAAGTCCGATGGGTTTATTGGTTAAAACTAAATCCAGTTCGTGCTCTGCCAAACCATTTAACAGCCCATCCATACGCCCTGCAGTAAGCGAAAAGCGTACTTCGTCGTTACTCATTAAAGGGTTAATAAATTCCTCGATAAAGTTACGAGAGAGCGTATTAAGCACCCCGATTGATAAATGCTGAGTTTGGGAAATCATCCCTTTATGAATAAAAGACGACAGTTCTTCGCCCTTAGTGAATATATCGTTAGCGTACATTTGCACCCGCTTTCCCATATCGGTTAATGCCAAGGTACGTCCTTTACGTTCAAATAACTCAATATTAATGGTGTGCTCTAGCTGTTTAATTTGAGTGGAGAGCGCTGACTGCGATAAATGCAGCTCTTTAGCGGCTTGGGTTAAGTTACCAATTCGGGCAACAGACCAAAAATAATACAAGTGATGGTAGTTCAAACGGCTCATTATAGTTCTCTTTTATAGAACGTTTATATGCATTATATCTATTTTTATTTAGTTATCTAGTTTGTCATACTCCAATAACTAAATAAGGAGCACTGAATGAGCGAGTATATTATTTCGTTGTTATTACTAATGATGCCATTAAGCACATTTTTAGCAGCGTGGCTAATTGGCCGACAACCTTGTGCCTCAAATGGCAATGTACTGTTTAAAGTGATGCTATTTAATAGTGTTGCATTTATCAGTGCCGTTGCACTTTATCGTATTTATGCCTTTGATTTACTGAGTTTCTTATCGCTCTCAGTGACCCGCGCTATTATGCTAGGACTAATCCTGTTCATAACGCTAATATTAATTCGGTTTTGCAAACACTATATGCAAGGTGAGCCACGTGTAAACTATTTTTGGCGCTGGCTGCTATTAACCGTAACCGCAGTGCTGATTGTAGTTATGAGCAATCACTTAGCGCTATTTTGGCTAGGCTGGGTGGCAATTAGTTTAGCACTGCATAAACTATTAATGTTTTATCCTGAGCGCCCTCGTGCGGTACTCGCCGCTCATAAAAAGTTTATTGTGGCACGCGTAGCTGAATCCTTATTACTCGTCGCATTTATTATTTTATCGGTTACTCACAATAGCCTATACATTAGCGATATCACTACTTTTTATCACACCAACACACTACCGCTATCTTTGGCTGAACAACTCGCAGCCTTTTTAATCGCTTTTGCAGCTTTAATCAAATGTGCTCAGTTGCCTATGCATGGCTGGCTAATCAAAGTGGTTGAGGTGCCTACACCCGTCAGTGCCTTATTGCATGCTGGGGTGATAAATTTAGGTGGCTTTTTATTAATTTTATTTGCGCCTTTGTTTATTCAAGCTGCGGCTGCACAGTGGTTAATTTTAATTATTGCTGGTTTAACTACGGTGATCAGCGCTTTGATAATGACTACCCGAATAAGCGTTAAAGTAAGGCTTGCTTGGTCTACCAGTGCGCAAATGGGATTAATGCTCATAGAATGTGCGCTGGGATTATTTGAACTGGCTCTGCTTCACCTTGTTACTCATTCAACCTATAAAGCCTTTGCATTTTTAAACTCAGGCAACGGTGTAAACGAAGATCTGATTCGCCGCCACATTCCAAAACAATCACCCACGTGCTTTGCTTGGTTAACGGGGGCATTGGTGTCGATTACCCTAGTTGGCGCTGCATGGTTCATTAGCGGCTATCAAGGCGCGGTCAGTGTGTGGCTACTTTTAGCATCGGCTTTAACTATTTTACTGGCCAACCAACATGGCGCTTCTAACGTGCAAACTCGCAGTAAAAAGTTGTTAATTGCACTCTTAGTAGTTTTTAGCTATGTGGTTGCTAAAAATATATTTACTTTAGCACTAGAGCTTGAGCAGTGGCGCGAAGCTGCATTTAGCCTCGCCGATAGCTGGGTAATAGCCCTTATTTTAACGTTAATGATTGCCAGCTACTTTTTACGCTACCAGTCTTGGCGACCACAGGTTAAATCACTTTCCACCCTATTATTTGCAGGTTTGTATTTAGATGAGTGGTTTACGCGGTTAACCCTAAAAATATGGCCGATAAATTTACCTAATAATGGCCACACCGATTTAAAAAATCATGCAGCTGGAATCACCGTTGAGGAATCAAAATGAGCAATCAAACGCATTCAAATCACACGGCATTATCGTTAAGTGACACTGAAAACAACATACTTAATAAAGTATGCGGTTACATAGCACCAAACTGGCCTTTAGATCAGATGATTGCCGTTAACCCATTTTGGGAAATGCGCCACCTGCCTATTGAAGATGTAAGCGCACGCATTGATACCTTATGTAATGCCAATATGCTCATGCCTAAAGACTTTTATCAGCACAAGTACGACAACGGCATAATTACTGATAACCACTTAGCCGATGCAGCCAAGTTACTTAACAGTGACTTTACGCATGAGCAACTCATAAAAACCCTTCACATTGATGTTCCTTTAGTGGATTGGCACAACATTGCAGATTTACTCGACCAGCAGCGCAATAAACATAAAATGGCTTGGCATGATGAAATCACCCATCAATTGAGCCAGTTTTGTGCCGCGCATTATCAGCAGCTTGGCCCTATGCTTCATGGTGATGACACATCATCACAATCACCTTTATATCGCCATTGGTTAACCGTTATTCAAGCGGATAAAGGCATTAGTATTGTAATGGATGAAAAGCATTTAAATGGCTACTTTAAGCGACTGCCCACTTGCGCTGATGAACTGATTGCACTAACACTCTCAACCCTTAATATAGATAACGACTCGTTAGAGTTATATGCTCATTCGCTGCTTTTAGATATTAATGGTTGGGCATCGTGGTTGGCGTATTTGCGATTCCAAGGCCAACTTTACGCTAAACCCAAAGATGATATGAAACAGCTACTGGCCATGCGAATGGCATGGGACTTGGTTATTTGGCAGTATCTGGCAGATCATGATAGTGCTTCATTTAAACAACTACAAAGTCAGTGGCAGCAAGAAAAGTCACTCGTAGTTGAGCGCCTGCATGCACACAAATTAGCACAAAAGCCATTATGGGTGTGGGCAAAAGCACTGGAGCTGAGCTATCAATACCCGCTTAATCATGCACTGCAAAGCGCCACTAAAACACCAGTGAACAACGCTCAATTACAAGCGGTGTTTTGTATTGATGTACGCTCAGAGGTTATTCGCCGCGCGCTTGAATCGCAAAGTAAAAATATAGAAACCTTCGGCTTTGCCGGTTTTTTTGGCTTGCCACTAGAATATCAAGAAAATGGTAGTGCAATTACTCGTCCTCAACTACCAGGGCTACTCAAACCAGCCATACATGCCACACAAACACACAAAGACGCGGCGCTTGAAGCATCTCGTCAAAATAGTGCTACATGGCAAAGTTGGTCAAAATCAGCCCCCTCATCGTTTTCTATGGTTGAATCAGCAGGCTGGCTGTATGCATTTAAATTAATAAAAAATACCTTTTTATCTAAAGGTAAAGCTAAAAAGTGCGCAACCACCGACTGGCAATTAACACAAAACCAGCAACAACTGACACTAAAAGACAAAACCGACTTAGCTCAAAAAGTGCTTAACACCTTAGGAATAAAAGAGTTTGCGCCGCATGTTATGTTGGTAGGTCACGCCAGTCATACAACTAATAACTTGCACAGCGCTGGCCTAGAATGTGGAGCCTGTGGAGGGCAAAGTGGCGAAGTTAATGTACGCGTGCTGGCTAACTTACTAAACGATACCCAAGTGCGCCAAGCGCTTAAAGAGCGAGGGCTAACACTGGCACATAGCACGCAATTTATTGCCGCTATTCATAACACAACCACGGATGTCATCACCGCTTACGATACCGAGCTTAATGACAATCTGAAAAAATGGCTAACTGTTGCCACGCAAACCGCTCAGCAAGAACGCTTAGTAAATATCGACCCGCAGTTAGTTAATAAAACCGCGGATGAAATTAACCATGCTTATCATCAGCGTGCCCGCGATTGGTCGCAAGTACGCCCAGAATGGGGGCTTGCTAATAACGCCGCCTTTATTGTTGCACCACGAACATGGACTCGCAGTGTTAACTTACAAGGACGCTGTTTTTTACATGATTATGAATGGGAAAACGATAACGAATTTGCGGTATTAGAACTGATCATGACCGCACCCATGATAGTAACCCATTGGATCAATAGTCAATATAATGCCTCGGTTACCGACAACCATAAATACGGCAGTGGTAATAAAATACTCCACAATGCAGTCGGCGGTAATATTGGATTATTTGAAGGTAATGGCGGTGACCTTCGTATTGGCTTAGCCATGCAGTCACTGCACAATGGGGAAAAATGGATGCACGAACCAATTCGCCTTAATGTATATATTGCTGCGCCGCAATCGGCAATCGCGGCAATTTATAACAAACATGTCATGGTAAAGGAGCTGATTGATAACCATTGGCTCACTCTCATTCGCTGGGGCGATGATAATACCCTAGAGCAGTTCGAAAATGGACATTTCTCAACTATTTCAGCCTCTAATGAGCCAATATAAGCTATGCCAAAGATAGTCATTGCCACGAAACATAAAAAGGCGCCTTTAGTAGCTCCCGCTTTGGAGCCACTTGGTTTTGAGGTATTCACTACTGATTTATTTGATACCGATACACTTGGGATGTTTAGTCACGAAGTACAACGTCATTGTAGTGCCAACACAGCGGCACTGACAAAAGCTCAGCGCGCATGTGAACTCACAGGCGAGCAATTTGGGCTTGGCAGTGAAGGCAGTTTTGGGGGTGGGCCGTATCCGGGTTTAATGAACTGGGACGAAGAAGTTATTTGTTTTTATGATAAACACAATAACAATGCTATTTATGGATACGCTGGTGGGCCATTTTCGCCGAGCAGCTTAAGCATTAGCAGTGAAACCAGTGCTGAATCAATCACTACTGCATGTCAGCGCTATGAAAACCAGCATTGGATACTTGACGACACCCAAACGCTTCATAAAGGGCTTAGCATAGAAGCGCTTATTGCTTTGTATACAGAAAAAACGCCAAGCACAGGTACAATCACGCCTGATCTGAGGGCCATGTATAGCCCGCAACGCCAAGTAATTATTAGCCGAGCTGCAGAAGATCTTGCAAGGCGGTTATCATCAACATGCCCACAGTGCCAAAACCCTAACTTTGTTGCTAAACAGGTCACAAAAGGCTTGCCCTGTGAGCTATGTAATATGCCAACAGAACAAATGAAATCAACTACTTCAGTATGTGATAGTTGCGGCTTTAGCCACATTGAAACGAATAAAAAACGCGTTGCTGATGCAACATATTGCCAGTTTTGTAATCCTTAAGAGTTATTATGACATCATTACAACCCACTCAATTTTTGAATACTGAAGAGCGTATTAACCAAGCCGTGGCACTATTAAAAGCGGGCGAATGCGTTGCCTTACCCACAGAAACTGTGTACGGCCTTGCTGCCGATGCGAGCAATAGTGATGCTGTAGCAAAAATATTTGCCGCTAAAGGGCGCCCAACAAACCACCCATTAATTGTGCATATTCCTGAACTATCACATGTGCACTACTGGGCAAAAAATGTAAATAAGGCAGCGATTACACTTGCTGAAGCCTTTTGGCCAGGCCCGCTCACACTTATTTTAAATGCAAAAGATAATTTAAATAGCCCTGTAACAGGTGGCTTGAATAGCATTGGTTTACGCGTACCAGCACATCCGCAATTTTTAGCCGTTTTAAAACAATTAAATACTGGGCTTGCAGCTCCCTCAGCTAATCGCTACAAACAACTAAGCCCAATAAACACAGCCCATGTTATGCGCGATTTAAATGGCCGAATTAGCGCGGTATTAGAGGGCGGTCAATGTGATGTGGGTATTGAATCAACGATTGTTGATGCCACCACTGAGCAGCTTCGCATTTTACGCCCAGGACCTATATCCGCTGCAGATATTTTGCAAAAAACCGGACTGAATGTCACTACACCGCTTTCACATAATGAGGCAGTGCCTGGCAATGTAAAGGCGCATTATCAGCCCCATGCTCCTGCAATACTTATTAATAGCGCAGACTTTCAAAGTGTTTTGAGTAACACTCCCCATTTGCAAACACATTATTTAATCTATTCAACCAAGGCAGAGCAACAGTTATTAGCTAATCACATTTCGCCTCAGTACATTACTAAGCTCAGTGCTTGCCCTGTTGAGTATGCTAAAAACATGTATAAAACGCTGCATAATATCGATGAGACAACACCGATGAATATTTATATCGAAAAGCCGCCAGTAAGCAGTAAGTGGGGGGCTGTGAATGACCGCCTTAGCCGTGCCACCACAGTATTTGCAGGATAAGTTAATTAACCGTTAGGTATTCAATAACCGTTGCTGCTGCCACTGGTTTATAAAAGTAATACCCCTGAAAACGTTTACAGCCAATATCAACTAACATATCAAACTGTGCTTGCTCTTCCACGCCCTCAGCTATAACACTTAAGTTATGGCTGTTGGCAATGGCAATAATACTTTGCACCATACTATTTGATTTAGAGTCCACCAAAATATCATCAACAAAGCTCTTATCTATTTTCAGTTCATCTATCGGTAAGCGTCTCAAAAGACTCAGTGATGAATAGCCTGTGCCAAAATCATCCATTGAAAAGCGTATTCCACGTGACTTTAAGCTCTTAATCGTATCAATCACATGTTCAAGATTATCCATAAAGAGGGATTCTGTTATTTCTAAAATGATACTTTGCGCAGTAACATTATGCGTCTCTAAACTGTGTAATAATGTAGGAATAAATACACTACTTTGAAATTGCATTACTGAAATGTTTATTGCCAATTCAAGAGGGGTATCGCTGTGTTGCTGCATTTTTGCAAACTCACCAATAGATCGCGCTAAAACAAAGTCACCAATTTTAAAAATTAAATCACTTTGCTCTGCAATAGCAATAAACTCAGCGGGTGATACCATACCAAGCTCACCATCTTGCCAACGAATGAGCGCCTCCATAGCATGGATTTTACCCTGTTCATTTACTTGGCACTGATACGCCATAGACAATGACTGCTCGTTTAACGCCATATTAAGCCGCTCTTCTACTTTTAAACGACGTAAGTAAGCTTGTTTAATATCAGCATGATAATGACACAGCCATTGGCCGGTATCTTTTGCCCACTGGTTAGCTAAATGCGCACTTCGTACGAGCTTACTCTTTGTTATACCATGCTCTGGATAACAGGCTATGCCCACACTTATATTAAGTAATCGTTCACTATTGTTGGTTTCATATTGCTGGATTGCTGACTCTAAAATATGCTCGAATGCACGTCTGTTTTGCTCATCAAAAGTGTGAGGTGCAATAATACAAAATTCATTCCCACTATTTCTAAATACTAAATAGGGTGATAAAAATGTTGTTTTTAAAAAGCCAGCAAAGGTTTTTATCGCTTTATCGCCAAACTCCATGCCAAAGCGATTATTCATAGAACGCAAGTTGGTAATGTTAATGATTGCTAAGCTAAACGATGTTTCTTTTTTTTCTTCAAAGCTATCTCGTAACGCTTTTCGATTTGGGAGTTTGGTCAAATCATCATGTCTTGAAAGATGGAATAGCTCATCAATACGCTTTTTTTCAGCACGTGCAATAAGCCTAAAACCAAAAAATAGCACCATACAAATAAACACATAAACTAGGACATACAAGCCAACTTTCCAATAATACAGATTTTTTATTGGTTGCATCGCCATTTGTGACAGAGTCCACAACTGATAACGGTTATCAAATTTTGCTGAGGTGATATACGGTTTGCCTTTTACCGTCGTTTCTATGCTAAACACTTCCTCGGAAGATTTAAGTGTTTGCTTTGTTTTACCTGTTTGCTCTATCAAAGCATTACCCGATAACCCCAATGCCTCTTTAGTCTGGGTTTTTATATAACTTGCTATATCTGCATCTCTAACCGAGCTGTATTGAATAAAGCCATCTATTTCTCTTGCTAGCATGATGTAATCATCACGATTACTTTGCAAAATATTTAAGTACTTAGTCCCTCTCGACACCGCCATACCTGCCGTCATAACCGCGATTACTGTGCCGCTCTTATCGCGTAATGCTTTTCTTATTGGGATCACCCACTCTTGTAAAGATTCATTAAAGTAAGTCTGTCCTAATACCATTTTGTCTGATACGAGGGTTTGCGCAAAGCTTTGGCGTGTATTTTTATTTTCTTTCAGGTTGATCATGGTTGAAGCGTTTAAGTTTGAGCTGTAATAAATAATCTCGCCTTGCGGATTAAACAGTCCAAAGCCTAATAACACGGGATTTTCGAGCAAAATATTATCAAGAAGTTTAATTGTCGACGTTTTTTCATGTAAATTATTATTAGAGAGAATATCTCTACCAATTAAATCTAGCATCAGCTCTTTATTTCTAAGGGTGCTTTTAAGTGCTTGCGCAGAAAATTCCACACGATTTTGGGAGCTCGTGCGGTAATCTTTTTTGATGTTTTTCCACTCGTAAACCAAAAGCACGCTTAATAAAATTAAGCCACCCAACAGCAAAAAACAGAAGAGTTTCCATAAATTATTTTTTATTAGTGCCATCTAATTCTCACAACCCCGCCACAACCTGTTTGGTAGTGTGTTATGTATTTGGGCTCTTAAAAGCACTTTATGGCTAGCTTGGTTTTTTTTCAAGCAATTTTATTGCAAAATTAAGAAAACACACACAAATAAACACCTTTAATTAACAATAAAGGCAACATTAATTAACAACCAGCAAGCTCGATAAAAGCATTATTGTTATTGCTAAGCTAAGGCCTCGTTGTGTCCTTGCATTTAATAAACGATATTATTAAGCGACCATTGTAGTTTATTTATTAAATATAATATTGATTTAAAACAATAGCTTTAGTTGTAAAATGTAATTTAAACCAGCTCATGTATGAAGTCGTTTTGTTTAGTCATAATTTTGCAATAATGATCGGTAATAATAGCTGCATTATTAATCAAAAATAGCATTTGAAGCCCCTCATGAGCGAATCTATAGTGCAACTTACCTTTGCACTTCCGTCATTTGAAGATCCTATGTCTGCGGCAATGAGTCACAGCATGGAATTTGAAACGCTATCGCAGGATGCTAACAGTCAGCATCAAATCACACTGCAATGCGTTTTACCTGAGGCTGCTCATGAAAGTGATATTATTTCACTCAGCGCAACTGAGCCAAATGCACGAGCGGCTCAATACTACACAGAAAAAACACTCAACCTATCTGATCTAGAACAAGGGCGAGTCAACCTAACTTTGAGTCAAATAGCACATAGTCATGATTTTGTGATGCAAATGATTTTGCATGGTAAGCACGGCACGTTAAAAAATAGTTTGCAGTTTGATATGCATATTAACCAATTTGGTAGTGGTTATACTGCACCTGCAACTTATATAGCGCCGCCTAGGCCGCATCGGGTACGTCAGTATTTCGCTAATATGGGAACAGCTTTACTTTCGCTTTTTTAGTTATTGGCGCACACTTTTCCACTGGTTTTTTATTACTCAATCGGCAAAGCTCACTTTTCCCATAGTGATATCTAAAATACCTTGGTTGTTATTATTTAAGCTTTGACGTTGCCCTGCCAAACATTCATTTGCCAAAATAGCAAACAGCACGGCCTCTTTGGCATCAGGATTTACGCCTAAACTCTCGGTGTTTTTAAACGCCTTAATGTTTGGGCAGTGCATCAATAATTGCTCCATTAATAATGGATTATGAATACCTCCACCACTGGCATACACTACACAGTCTTGAGTATGTTGAGCACAGTCATTTAATGCCTTAGCAATCGTAGTGGCAGAAAGGGCATTTAAAGTCGCTAAAACATCTTCGTGGTTTAGTCTTTGTGTCGTTGAATGCATTTGTGCCGCCCGTAAATAAGCTAAATTAAACACCTCAGGTCCGGTTGTTTTAGGCAGAGGTAATTTAAAAAACGCGTTATCGGTAAGCGCAGCAAGAAGCTTTGTATTCACTTTACCAGCTTTGGCAAGTTTAGCTCCCTCATCATAATGGAGCCCTTTAAAATAATGCTGTACATAAGCATCCATAATAGTATTGCCAGGGCCAATGTCAGAGCTAAAGACCGCTCCAGTATCGCCGTTTTTAGGTAAAAATGTTAAATTAGCAATGCCCCCCATGTTGAGTAAAATACGATTTTCATTTGGGCTGGCAAAAAACAAATAATCTCCATACACAGCTAATGGTGCACCTTCACCACCAGCAGCAATATGCTTTTGCCTAAAGTCACCTATCGTGGTAATGCCTGTAGTAACCGCTATTTGATCGCTGTCGCCAATTTGTAGCGTGCCATTTTTAAAATCGTGGTGGTTATGTTGGGATTGCGGGCAGTGATAAATAGTTTGCCCGTGACTGGCTATTACATCAATATCGGCTGGATTTACTTGCCACAGTGCTAAACACTGATTAACCATAGCACCATGGAATTTACCTACCCACGGATGTAACAAAGTCAGCACTTCTAAATCGCATTCGCGCTTAGCAAACACCTGTTTTATTTTAGTTTTATACTCATCGTTGTACTCAACCGTGGTGAATTTTAATACCTCTATTTGGGTATGCAAACCCGCTCCGGTTATTTTACATAGCGCCACATCTAAACCATCTAAAGAGGTGCCACTCATTAGGCCAATAATTAAACGACTAGGCTTTTTAGCGCTATTATAAAGGGCGGCAATGTGTGGGTGCATAGTGACTCTGTGTAGGTACTTTTTATTATATTTTAAAAGAGTTTAAAGCAAAATTATAGCTGTATACACTTTAATTTTAAAAAGATAGTTTCATTGTTTAAACGCCTAAAGCTTACTAGGTTATTGGTTGATAATAATAAACTTATTTACCATATGATGATTTTACGTGAGTTCAAGCAACACGATACCTTTCAAATCGTAACCATTTTGAACAATCAACAAGTAGCTCGCTATTTGTCCTCTAAAATTCCATTTCCGTATACGCAGGCAGATGCGAATTGGTGGATAAACGAGGGAGCAAAATGTGGCATCATTAAAGCCATTGAAGTTGATGGCCTGTGTGTTGGTTGTATTGGTGTTATTCCTGGTGAATTTGAGTATAGCCGCAGTGGCGAAATTGGCTATTGGCTTAGTCAGCAATATTGGGGGCAAGGTATTATCACCCAAGCCATTGGGTTGATTATTAGGGTCTGTTGACCTTTCAAGGTTAAATTTGCAACAGTCTGTTTGGTATTTAGGCAAGGCAGAGCCTATGAGGTGTGGTTATTCCCCATAAATAGGCGATAACGCAGCATTAATGCTAAACAGGCGCTGCCCTTCGGGTTCTGCCTAGGGGCTATTTACTCTTTGTTGCTCGGTTTTGACTTAGCCCACTAGGTTACAAACCTCGCGCCGCGATTAAACCGCCCCTAGTTTGAACAAATTGTAATCCGCAAAGGTCAACAGACCCTAAAGAAGTGTTTAAAAGTACTAATTTAAACCGTATTTATGCGGCTGTATTTGCTGGTAATGCGGGCTCAATAAAGGCGCTGCTTAAAAGTGGCTTTAATACCGAGGCTATTTTAAAACAAGCAATTTATAAAAATGGTCACTATTTTGATAGCCATATATTTAGCATGCTAAAAACAGAGTAATTATTCTAATTAAATGTTTGCAAAGGTTGAATTAACCCCCTCTCGCCCAAAGCTCGTGTATCAAGGTACAAATTTTATCTGCCTATCCGCGCATTATTGTTGAGCCGTGTATTGTTTTAAAGCTTAAACATTCGGTAATAGGTGGTTTTTCACTTTATTTTGGAGATTTTTATGTCTACAACTAGCCGTCAATTTACTTTAGCCTCGCGCCCACATGGCGCCCCTACCAATGACAACTTTGAATTTAAAAGCAAAGAGCTTCCATCGTTAAAAGAGGGCGAAGTACTGTTGCGTACAATTTACTTATCATTAGACCCCTACATGCGTGGCCGTATGAGCGATGCTAAATCGTATGCCGACCCTGTCGAAATTGGTGATGTAATGGTTGGTGCAACGGTGTGCCAAGTAGAAACATCTAAAAACGATAAATTTAGCGAAGGCGAATGGGTATTAGCGTACACAGGTTGGCAAACTTACGCCATCTCAAATGGCGAAGGCTTAATGTCATTAGGTAAAGAACCAACAAACCCTTCATACGCATTGGGTATTATGGGTATGCCTGGCTTTACCGCCTACATGGGTTTACTCGATATTGGCGCCCCTAAAGCAGGTGAAACCGTGGTCGTTGCAGCAGCAACGGGACCTGTTGGTGCAACGGTTGGCCAAATTGCTAAAATTAAAGGCTGTAAAGTGGTTGGAGTTGCCGGTGGCAGCGAAAAATGTGCTCATGCCGTTGAAAAGCTAGGCTTTGATGCCTGTATTGATCACAAAGCCGATGACTTTGCCGAGCAATTAGAAAAAGCATGTGACCAAGGCATTGATGTTTATTATGAAAATGTGGGCGGAAAAGTGTTTGACGCCGTATTACCTTTGCTTAATACCTCAGCGCGCGTGCCTATCTGTGGTTTGGTATCGCAATATAATGCGACCAGTTTGCCTGAGGGCCCAGACCGAATGGGCATGTTAATGGGACAATTACTAACTAAGCGCATCAAAATGCAAGGCTTTATTATTTTTGATGATTATGGCCACCGCTATGACGAATTTGCACAAGACATGCAAAAATGGCTACAAGACGGAAAAATTCAATACCGCGAACATCTAGTAGAAGGCATTGAAAACACCATCAGTGCATTTAACGACATGATCAGTGGGAAGAACTTTGGTAAAACCGTAGTAAGGATTAACAGCCCACTATAATAACATTCAGGCTGTGTTGTAATTCAACACAGCTCAATAAGGAAGAAAATGATTAAACTACACCATTTAAATAAATCTCGCTCTAAACGTATTATTTGGTTACTAGAAGAGCTTGAGGTCGATTACGAAATTGTTGCTTACCAACGTAACACTGAGACTTTTTTAGCCCCTGATGAGCTTAAAAATGTGCATCCGCTGGGTAAATCGCCAGTTATAGAAGATGATGGCTTAGTGATTGCCGAGTCTGGCGCTATCACAGATTACCTGATCACTAAATATGGCAAAGGTAAATTTGCCCCAAAAGCAGGCACCCCTGATTACGTTGACTACCAGCAATGGCTACATTTTGCAGAAAGCTCAGCAATTTTACCGCTTTTACTCAAAATGTTTGTGCAAAAAGATGGTGCTAAAACCCAGTTTTTAGAGGGCTATGCTGATGCAGAAACCGCTAAAGTGATTAGCTATTTTAACAGCCGTCTTGAAGGCAAGCGTTATTTAGTGGGCGAGACCCTAACCGGAGCCGATTTTATGATGTCGTTTATTGTTGAAATCGTTAAAAATGCAGGCCAGTTAGAGCACTTTAAAAACCTGGTTAAATACGATGAGCAATTACAATCTCATGAAAAATTTCATACCGCTAACGAGTTAGAAGCCAAGTACGACTAACTTACCTTTCGCTTTGATTGTGGTTTCACAGTCAAAGCGATACCCGCTTTTCTATTCAGGCCTATCCAGGTAGATTTGTTTAAAATCATTAAAATGTGCTTCAAAAAGTGCAACTAAGTTTGGATCAAAATGATTACCTGCACCTTTAATTATTTCCGCTTTTGCGTCATCCATACTCCAAGGCTCTTTATAACAACGGCGACAACATAACGCATCAAACACATCAGCAATCGCAGTAATTCGTCCCTCTAAACTGATTTCTTGCTGTTTTTTTGCGTGCGGATAACCGGCTCCATCCCAACGCTCGTGATGATCAATCGCAATGTTTGCAGCCATATCAATAACAGGATTAGCTGTCCCTTTGAGAATTTCCCAGCCCTTAGTGGTATGCTGTTTCATAATTTCCCACTCGTCAGCATCTAATTTTGCCGGCTTGTTTAAAATGAGATCTGGTACACCTACCTTTCCTACATCATGTAATTGCGCAGCTAGGCTAATTTTATCGCAGTACGCTTGATTTTGATTATGCAGCTGCGCGAGTAATTTTGCATATAAGCCAACCCTAATTACGTGAGATCCCGTTTCCTTGGAGCGCGACTCCATGGCACCTCCCATCAGTAAAATAGCCAGCTGCTGGGTTTCTTCAATTGAATTAGCTAATAATAAACTTTCAAATGTGAGAACAACATTGCCCAAAAACAAGTCAACAAGCTGTTGCGCTTCTTTTTTAACCGGTTGCAATGATTGAAATGCGAGTATTGAATCTAGACCTTTTTGTGAATGATGAAAATAAACATAATGATCTTCTGCAATAAAATTCTGCTTGGTTTGTTTCGCCCTTAAAAAGTACTCTTGATGCTTTTTCGGAATACTATCAATACCACTTCCCGTGAACAGATGTATACCTGAGACTTCCCCTTCAATCATTTGCAACTTTTCATCTAACTGACAAATACCAAATACTTTAGGCGCATCAATATATAAATTGGCCGAGCTCATATTCAGTACAAGTTTTAACTCTTCCATGACAACAGAGGTAAACTCTACCAAGTCACCAATTTGGGTAATGGTAGAGATAGCTTTTATTAGTCTTTTTAAATTATAGCGGTGAGTTTGTAGCATACAAATATCGCGGTAGGCTCGTAAAGAGGTATAAAAAATCAATTCAAGATCTTGGCTTTGCAGTTGGCTCTTCGCTTTATAGCCATCAATATCATAATCGCGAATAACACTGCGCTCAGGCGCAACCCCAGGCTGACCTGTTCGCAAAATAATTCGACTATAACCATTTTGTAAGTCTTGGCGAATAAATCGCGCAAGATCTAATCCTGCATGTTCTGTTTCCATTACGACATCTAGTAAAATTAATGCGTAACGTTCTGAGCTTTGTAGTTTCTCTTTCGCCTCAGATGCACTGTAAACACTGTGTAGTTCAACAGGGCGTTGCTCAAATTCAAAGCGCTTCATTGCAAGTTGAGTTACCTGATGCACCGAGTCATCGTCATCAACAATTAAGATTTTCCATGGCTTAGCATTGCTGTTGGCAACCGCTTTATCTGACACTACATCATCTTGTAACCACTCCATAAACACACCCTGCTATTTATTAATTCGGTGGCGTTACCGGAAATTGAATGAAAAAATAAACGCCTGTGGATTCTTTTTGCTTTACTGCAATTTGCCCTTTCAGGCGGTGAACTACGAGGTTATAAACAATATTCATCCCCAAGCCACTGCCGCCACCCGCTCTATTTGTAGTGTAAAACGGGTCAAACACTTTTTTCTGAACTTCATCTGTCATGCCTTGACCACTGTCTTGATAATGAATACAGACAGAGTCTGAGTACTCAATATGAACACTTATCTGCCCTTTTTTTCTACCATTTTGAAAACCGTGAATAATTGAATTCATTACTAAATTAGTGAAAATTTGCGCTAAGGCACCAGGATCAGAATACACTTCTGGCTCAGGCTCCGTTGCACTAATGGTAATATCAACCGGTGTTGCTTTAAGGGTATGATAGAGGCTTTTTAGCACCTCATTAAAATAACTACTTACATACAAATTACGTAATTCTTCGGTTGTTTGATCAACCGCTACACGTTTAAAACTGCTTATTAAATCAGCGGCACGTTGCATGTTTTTTAGCAAAATGTCACAGCTTAAATCAACTTCACTAATAAACTCACTAAACTCTGTTTTACTTAAGGTGCCAGAAGCCACTTTGTTTTTAGTTTCGATTAACATTTCTCGCAAATGAGATGTCGCTGTCACACAAACACCTAACGGTGTATTCACCTCATGTGCCACACCACTGACTAAACTTCCAAGTGAAGACATTTTCTCTGCTTCAACAAGTTCCTGCTGAGTGCGACGAAGCTCTATGGTTTGCTCAAGTAGAGCCTGCTCTGCCTCATGGCGTTTACTCGACATTAAATTAATAGAATCACTTAAACTGTCATAAGGGCTGCGCTTAGAAACTGTTTGAGAAAAATCCCCAGCTGCAATCGCAGAGCAAACCTGATCAATATCTTTACTGGCTTTAATTAAACGCTCAAAGCTTCTAAACATGGTGCCAAGCTCATCCTTTTGAGTCATATACTTTTGAACATGAATAGATAAATCTCCATTAGCTAGCTGTTCAACAGATTTAATCGCAATATTAATACGCTTGGTTGTTCGGTTAATAAAATACCAAAAGAGTAAAAACACCAGTAATACACTTGCAAAAGCCGCTGCCAATAATGGGCTAAATTGCGCTTGAATAGGCCCAATAATATCGGTTTCAGAGCGACGCACTATCACTGTCCAATGCCCAGTGGCAACCTTGGCTTTATCAAAATAGAATATTCCAGAATCAAAAGGATCGTTAGCAGATAATATTTCTCTTGCTTGCCCCTGTGATTTTAGCTGTTTGGCTATACTTGCATAATCTGTGTCTAAAATGGCTTTCGTTTTTAGTCCTGAATGATTTAATGTCGTGGCAATCACGTTGTCACGTTGGCTGAGTAACAAAACATCAATTTTTAGTTGCTGCTTTATGGTTTGTAAGAATTCCGTTATATCAGCAAGTGCTCTATCTACACTTGCCATACCGACAAATTCGCCATTAATAATAATTGGCGAACTTTGTTCAACCAGCATTCTTCCCTCGTAAACATAGGGCTCAGTGATCATCGTCTCGGTATTACCATCACGTAAAAACTGTTGACGTACTCCCTCATAATAAAGACTTGATTCCATATCGACCAAGGGCTCAAGTAACAAACGTTCAGAGTCATTAAAATCACGATGCCAATAAGGTAAAAAACGGCCAGTTTGGTCTACATAAACGCCCTCTTTTAACGGTGGAGCATTAATATAGGCTTGATCTTGATTATCGGCATTAGGCTCATAACCAAACGAAGCCCCCACAAATGAAGGGTTCATTTTAAGCACTGCACGAACAAAATTAATACTTGCCTCTCTATTACCAAACAACCCATTTTGCTGTGCTAAGGCCATAATCTCTGTAGTGCGTACCGCTAATTGCGTTTCTTCATTTACCTTCGCGGCAATCGTATCTGCCGTCTGGCTTAAATTTAGTTTTGCTTGTATAACAGCCTGATTAAGGCTAGTTGAATACCAATAACTCAAGATACTGGCAATAATGAGCATGACGGGCAATGCCAAATACAGCAGCATCTTTCCTTGCAAAGAGTGTATGAGTGGTAGTCGCATAATTTTAGGCTTAAACAAGCAAGCCAACATCCTGAGGATCTGAAGTATTAAGCTTAAAAATTAGACTATAAAAACTTTCTAGGCAAATCAATTGTGTAGAAATTAATGCAGAAGCGGGGTATTAAAATACCCGCTATATAACGGACAAGGTTGTTAAATAGAGTATCGCTTGGAAACAAAAGCGTTATTTATATAATTTATCAGACTCGCTGAGTTGTAGAGCAGACTGTAAAGTTCTTATTGTTTAATCGACCAACCGATAACCCACAGCGGGTTCAGTTAATATGTATTTTGGACTAGCAGGGTTAGCTTCTAGTTTTTGTCTGAGCTGCGCTACATGTACCCGCACATATTCAGGACGGTCTATGTACTGCGCTCCCCAAATATGGCTTAAAATTGCATTATGAGTGAGTACTTTATCTTTATTTTGAAACAGCAATAATAATATTGCGTACTCTTTTTTAGTCAGTTTTATCTCATTCCCCGAGGTGGTTACTATGTGCTTTTGTGGATCTATTTTTATATTCCCACAGGTAAACGCCACACTCGGCTGACTTTGGGTGCGCAATAACACCCGAATTCTGGCGAGTAACTCATTCGCGCTAAACGGTTTGGTAATATAGTCATTTGCTCCATTATCAAGCGCGGTTACCTTTTCAACTTCGCCATCTCGCGCTGACAGCACCAAAACAGGTAAGGCACTCCATTGTCGAAACTCAATCAGCCAGTCTTGACCGTCCATATCTAACAAGCCTAAGTCTAATAACACAAGATCATAACTTTGCTCACTTAAACGTGCAAAACCATCTAAGCCTTTATCACAAATACTTAGCTCGTAACCACTGGCTTGCAACAAGGTTTTTAAAAAGCTTTGTAAAGAGGGAGAGTCTTCCAATATTAAGATTTTAGTCATTGTCTTTTTCCCAGATCAATTTTGCGTACGCCATCTGTGTCTCGTTGTTAATTGTTAATGTAAATGTACCTTGGTGAAATTTAGCTACCACATCACAAATAATACTGCCCAGCCCAACGCCTTCATCGCTACTTGTTTGCGCTTTAGTGATCACGTTATTAGTGAGAAGTAACTGATAACATACCTTTTGCTGATTGCTACTTTGAGTAAATTCAACGCTCACCTTCCCATCACCATAACGCCATGCATTTTCGAGCATATTAGCTAGCGCAATTTCTAATAAAGTCACATCCCCTATGCATTTTGACTGAGCGTCTATATTGGTATCTATAACAAAATGAGTGAGTTGCTGCTGTCTGCGAGCTTTGGCTTCACTGAGTAATGCTTGTAAGTTTATTGTTTGCCAACATAGGTTTTCACCCATTTTATTAACTCGGCTTAACTCCATGACTTTATCAAAGTGCTGATTAAGTATTTTACTTTGCTCATAAATATTACTCGCTTGCTCTTTTATCACGCTGTCGCTGAGGGTAATTTCATCATCTGCAAGCATGCTGGATGCGCCCATAATAGTTGCCAATGGTGTGCGTAAATCATGTGACAAACTACGTAAAAGTGCATTTTTAGCGCGCTCTAATTCCGCTTGCACCGAAATAGCAGCCGACTGCTGGCGTAATATCGTTTTTTCATGTACTTGATAAAGCAGCGAGATAGCGGTATCAGCAAAAGCTTTTTGCCCTTGCGTTAACCGTTTAGTAAAATTAAACCCGCCCCAGCTCGGGTTAGCCTCACTAAGTAATATAAATTCACTGTTGCCTCGCGGTGCTGCAGGCATAAATGTGCAAGATGCATTTAAATGCTTACCGATCCGCTGTACAAAGTACTTTTTTTGTTCGTCCAGCGTATCTAGGCTATTTAGGTCTTTTGCCAGTTCATACAAGGTGCGGCTATTACTTGCGTGTAATTGCACATCTCTGACTTTAGTACTGAGCTCCCCCGCCAATTGACTGATCACAAAACCAACAATTAGCATAACAATAAAAGTTACTAAATATTCTATGTTTTCAATATGAAAAGTAAAATTAGGGGCAACAAAAAACCAATCTGTACATGCGACACTTACTAAGGTGGTCAGTATCGCAAGGCGACGGTTACTACGTACAGCAACCCAAGTCACCCACAATAACTGAAGCATTACAATATCGGTAGTAGTAAACCAGTTACGTACAGGGAAAATGGCCATAACCACAATTAATGGCATTATTAACGCCAAAAAAAATGCTTTATACCACCTTGGTTTGGCCTCGACCTGATTCATTAATTATTCCTCTAACATTTGAGCACTTAGGTTACTGCCTTTTCGATATTGCCTCTATAAAGTTTTTATAAAGTTTTTTATCTCGTTCGTTAAATCTTTATAAAGCTTTGCAGTGCAGCGCTGACTTTAGTATTTGATCCCGTATATTCAACTCAACTTTAGTGATTGCGTGTTACCTGCAATAGGTATTTGATAAGGCGTATTGATGATAAATTGGAAAATCACCTTAAGACTACTCGCCTTTCCTATTATTTGGATGGGAGTGGTGCAACTAGTATTCGCAGCGCTTTCATTATTTATTTTTAAAGATCGCGTTATTAGTGCGTTTCTTATTTCTGGCGCAACGATGATCTCAGTCGCTTTAGTGCTACTTATCAATTTACGTAAAACAGATTATACCGGCGCAACATTCAGAGATGCACTCATTTACGCCACAGTAACGTGGATTATAGCCGGTGTGTTAGGCGCTATTCCCATTTTGGTTGTCACTGGCGTTAACTTTAGCGATGCAGTATTTGAGTCAATTAGCGCCTTAACTACCACTGGTGCAACCGTGCTATCAGGGCTCGATAACATGCCTGCTAGCTTTTTATTGTATCGACAATTTTTACAATGGATGGGCGGTTTAGGCATAGTAATTTTTGTAGTGGCTATTTTACCTATGTTGAATATTGGTGGCATGAAATTACTAAAAGCAGAAACCCCAGGCCCCATTAAAGACGAAAAATTAACTCCGCGCGTTGCCAGTACCGCGCATTATTTATGGGGTGTTTACTTTGCAATCACGCTACTTTGTATTTTAGCCTATTACGCTGGCGGAATGAGTTTATACGATGCGATTGCACATGCCTTTACCACAGTTTCAACTGGGGGGTTTTCAACGCATGATGCCAGTATGTGGTATTACCGCAGCCATTTACTGCTGTGGATAGCTAATGTCTTTATGCTTGCAGGTGCGATTAACTTTGCCTTGCACTTCAAAGTGGCGCACAAAAGAGCCATTACTAGTTATTATCACGATGAAGAAACACGTTATTTTATTTATATCGTCGTATTTTTATCAGTTCTTTTAACCACCATGTTGCTGCTTAAAGACAGCTACTCAAATGTACTTGAAGCATTTAGTTTCTCCACATTTCATATTATTTCTTTTATTACCAGCACCGGTTATGGCGCAGCAGGCTTTACTGACTGGCCAGCTGAGGCTGGGTTTTTGCTGGTTATTGCTGGCTATCTTGGTGGTTGCGCAGGTTCAACCGCTGGCGGAAATAAAATAATTCGTAACATTATTGTTGGCAGAATGATTAATAACAATATTAAACAGCTACTTCATCCAAGAGCGATATTTACACTTAAATATCAAGGTTCGCCCGTTAAAGAAGATGTACGCCATGCAATTATGGCATTTATGACCTTTGCTGTTGGTACAAGCTTACTGTTTACAATGTTGCTTATGGCAACGGGTCTTGATTTTTGGAGTGCATTTACTGCGGTAGCTGCTTGCGTCAATGTACTTGGCCCTGGGTTTGGTGAAGTTGGCGCTAACTTTCAACCCGTTTCAGATACCGGTATTTGGATACTCTCGGTCGCTATGATCGTGGGCCGGTTAGAATATTTTACTGTTTTTGCACTTTTTACTCATAGCTTTTGGAAAAAATAACGAGGAATAATATGGCACATTTTACAGTGATTGGTTTAGGTCGCTTCGGCATTGCAGCAAGTCTTGAGTTAATTCATTTAGGGCACACAGTGACTGGCGTTGATAGTAACCCAAAACTCGCCGAAAAGTATGTTGAGCATTTATCTGAAACCGTCGTTTGCGACTCCACCGATGAAGCCGCGCTTAAAGAGCTTGATTTAGCGAGTAGTCAGGCTGTTTTAGTGGCGATTGGGGAAGATATGCAATCGAGCATTCTGTGCACGCTTGCATTAAAAAACTTAGCTGTTGAGCAAATATGGGTAAAAGCGAGTACTAAAGCCCATCACACTATTATCTCTAAATTAGGTGTAACACGCATTATTCACCCTGAGGAAGAAATGGGGGTGCGCGTTGCACAAGCGCTTAATTACCCGATAGTGAACGACTATATTTCATTAGGCAATGGCTTATACGTTGTTGAAGTAAGTATAAAAGCTCACCTACATAAAACAAAACTAGGGCATCTACTCAGAGAAATAAAAGGCACTGTAGACCCTCTATTGGTAAAGCGCGCCAAGCAAACGTTTGTCAAACTTGATGACGACTTTGAGTTACATACCCACGACACCTTACTGCTATCAGGTAGCCGAGTCGAATTAAACTATCTAGCTCCAAGGCTCTTATAATCATGGTTTTATGGCACCCTCTCAAAACGCCTATTGAGCGCAAAGTCAGTGGGCATAAAAAAATCAATGCGGCTCCGCCTCTTATTTTATGTTGCAGTTTTTTAATATTAATAACGCTAGGAGCATTAGCATTAAAACTGCCTTTCGCAACCTATGAGCCTATTTCATGGATACAAAGTGCGTTTACGGCAACCTCTGCGGTGACTGTAACTGGACTGGTTGTAGTGGATACCGGTTCAGTGTTTACCCCTTTTGGACAAGGCGTTATTGCGTTATTAATTCAACTGGGTGGTCTGGGGTTAATGACCTTTGCGGTTGTAACTTTAATGGCACTGGGTAATAAAGTTGGCTTTATTCAAAAAACAGTCACCAAAGCTGCTTTTAATCAAACAGATACATCTACGTTGGTCAATACCGCTAAGTCTGTTTTACTGTTTGCACTAATCGTAGAATCTATAGGCGTTGTTATTTTAACGCTGTATTGGCTACCTGAAATGGGTTTACAGAAAAGCTTTTTTCATGCTCTTTTTTATACCATTAGCGCTTTCAACAATGCAGGGTTTGCATTGAGTCCTAACAGCTTAATGCAGTATGTTGAAGACCCCGTTGTGAATTTAACTATTACCGGTTTGTTTATTATTGGTGGGCTTGGCTTTACCGTATTAATGGATTTATATAAATCAAAGCGTTGGGCAAAGCTCAGTCCCTACAGTAAATTAATGTTGATCAGCACAGTTATTATTAACGTTATTGCATTATTGCTTATTTACGCGATTGAATACGATAATCCAAAAACACTGCAACCACTGTCTGAAGTAGGTAAATGGTTAGCTGCTTGGTTTCAAGCTGTCACACCCCGTACTGCGGGATTCAATACCATTGCTATTGAAGAATTAAAAAATGCCAGCACCGCTTTAACTATGATGCTTATGTTTATTGGTGGCGGCTCTTTAAGTACCGCAAGTGGCATTAAAGTCGTTACGTTTATCGTTTTAATTTTAGCAACCTATAGCTACCTAAGACGTGACAAAGGCGTCACTGTGTTACGCCGAGAAATAGACAAAGAATCTGTGTATAAAGCATTAGCTTTAACCATTATTTCAGCAGGAGTCACTTGGTTAGCTATTTTTACCTTACTAGTCGTCGAAGATGCGCCTTTTTTAGATGTTGCTTTTGAAGCGGTATCTGCACTGGGGACGGTAGGGCTTTCACGTGGTTTAACATCCTCGCTATCACCACTGGGAGAGTTTATTATTATGTTTTTAATGTTCATGGGCAGAATAGGTCCGCTCACTATCGCCTATTTTTTAGCAAGTCCACGCACTAAAAAGCTAAGATACCCAAGCGCGCAACTCTCTATTGGCTAACAAACATTCACGCGGGTTAATCAGCCCGCGTTTTAAATACCCGCTAGCTCCCGCTCAGTAATACACTCACCCGATGCCATTTCAAATTCTCGACACGTTAATGGGCGATTTTCGTAAATAGTACACATGAGGGTATTTCTATCAAGTGCTTCGCACCAGCCATCGTCGCCGCGCTTCATGACCTCACTGCCCCATTTGTCGTAATCAATATATCGAAAAGGAACACCGGTATCAGTGACAATACGCACTTCTAATTGGCAGCAACACGCTTGGCAGTTAGCGCAAGTGACTGGTTGGGTATTGATATTTTCAACAGCAATGATTGAGTTTGGCATACAGACTTTTGATAAATGATATACAAGCTATAGGATACACGAGCGAGGCAAGGGTGACAGTAAAATAACGTCAGATATTAAACATCGTTATATTGTAATTAACTAATCACTAAAAAAGCGTGCTGATTAACCAGCACGCTTATTTAAGATTAAAAATTGAAAACCACTTTAACGTTATCCGATACAGCTGATGAAGAGACAAAGCCAATGGTGTCAGGGTTAGCTGCGACCATTTTGATTACTTCACTGTCATTTTCTAACTCTTTAGGTGGTGTGCCCTTTCCTGTAAAAATTAGTTTTGACCAATATGCTTTTAACTGAGAAGACGTTTTATTAAGTAATTTACTATTAAATTGCTCGGTTGCAGCACTACTTGGTTCTTGAGATATTGGAATGATCTTATTGCCATTGCTAAATGACTTTTCTTTTCCTGTATAAATTCGGCTGATAACAGACTCATCAAAGCTACTTTCATTTGAAGGATGCACGATAATAGCAAAATCTGCATAGGCGAAGTTCGTAAACAGGAATATTACACTTAATATTAATTTTTTCATTTTACCTCTCCTTAAAATACAACATCGACACCAAGCGTGATAGCTTTACTATCACCGGCCACAGCTAAATCAAACGAGTCATCTTTGACTCTATCGTATTGCACTTTAAATGCAGCTGACGGATGAAAGTCCCACCTCACACCAACAGCAAATGTATTATGCTGTTCTGTATCACCTTCACCTTCTTGTTCGAAGTCTGAAAACATGACATAAGGTGTAATAGAGTCAAAACGATAGCCCGCACTGATCATATAAGTGTCGAGATTACCATCTAAGTCTAAGCGGTTAAGCTCACTTAAAACGAAAAAATCACCAAAATCAAGATTTGCAGCTAAACCATAAAATTTACCATCTCTGCTATCTTTGCCGTCCCACAAAACCGGTTCACCCGCACGAAAACGCTTGTTGGTGTATTGCATGTGGGTCACTCTTAGTTCGAGCCAGTCACGATTTAGTAACAGTACGCCGCCTAACATATCTTCCCAAATTTCTCTTGTTGGCTCTTGAAAGAAGAAGTCTGATAATAGCTTGTTATCGTCATCGTCCTCTTTACCGGTATAAATATTCGCAGACACTCCCCAGTCACCTATAGAACCTGAGTAGAGTAAATTAACGCCCTCGTAGTTAAATACTTGCCATGTATAGTTATCTGCAGGGGCTCGCATCCATACATATGCATAACCTACATCGAAAAAGTCTGAGTAGTAAAATAGTGGTAAACGCTTCTTACCTGCTTGAATAGTCCAATTATCATTAATATCGTAAGAAATATAAGCCCATTCAAAATTTGCCTCAAAGTCGTTGACTCCTCTGGCAACTAGCTGACCTGTTACAGAAAGACCTTCACCCAAATCGCCTGATACCTGTAATCCAATCAAAGACTCTGGCGAAAAGGATAAATCTTCAGTGTATGCACTAACATTTGGATAGTCCGCAAGAAATGTTGGTTCAACGCCATATTGCGGGACACCTGTACCGCTCAGTACCTTACCTGCATTAATACTTGCAAAACCCGAAATATTAATTTCAGCATAACTACTTGCTGATATAAATGCTCCCAATAGTATAATTTTTTGCAGTTTCATTGATCACCTCATTATTATAATGGCTGTCATAGCCAACTTGAGTATAGTAAAGCAAGAAAAAGAAACAAAAAATTAACACTCTTTTATTTTTATACTGATTTCTAATATTATTTAGCCATCGACCTTGATAGCAATGTCCCTTTAATTTCGCTGTAGCGCTGTTGCTCGCACAGTGCAAAACCACTTAGTTGACGTACTTTATTACGCGCAAACAGTGGCACGCTCATTCCCGCTAAAAACCGGCATTGGGTTTCAATACCCACATTGTGTACACCTTTAGTTGCCATGTGCGCTAAAAACTCATCGACCTTTTGATAAATAAGCGCTGTATCAATCGTTGCAGGGGGAATTGAATATTCAAGCTTAACTGAATGCCCACGACACACCGAGCAATGTCCACACTGCTGTGGCGCATTCGCATCATCAAAGTAACGGGCTAAGTTATAGCTTAAGCAAGATTGCAGCTCAAAAAAGCGCACTAAAGCAGCAATCCGTTTTATTTCCGCTTGCTCTTTATCGGTAAAATAATCGTGTAACTGCTGGGCAAGTGCAGGATTATTAATCACCTCGCTATGCACTTTGTACACGTGAGTAATACGTTTGGTTTCAAGGGTTATAAGGTTTTTTTCAGCCAAATAGTCAAGCGCGGCTACCACACGTTTACGGTCAACCTGCGCGGCTTGCGTTAGGGAGTCAAAATTAAGTGTGCCCCATATTTTTTTAAAGTCGGTATGACTAAATATTTGTGTTAAAAAAGCTTGGCGCTGCTCATCAAACTGGCTAAGTAACTCATTTTTATCAACCAAAAATTTATACTTAAAATCGGCATAATAAGCATACTGCGGGGTTATTGCGCCTTGCATTTCAAGCTGTACCAGCAAGGTTTTAAGGGCAAGTTGGCGAATATTACTCTCGCTTGAAAGGCTATATTCTTGCATTTCCCATTGCTGTTGAGCTTGGCGAATATCGTTAATAACATATTCAATACCGCTGAGCTCTGGAGTATCGCCGTAAATAAAGTTTTCTACTGTATTTAAGCCATCTAAATTAGCCAGGGTATAACAATTTGATGGGTTGCCGTCACGCCCTGCGCGGCCAATTTCTTGGCTGTAGTTTTCTATTGATTTAGGTAAATCGTAGTGAATTACAAAGCGTATGTCTGATTTATCAACCCCCATACCAAAGGCAATGGTAGCAACCACTACATTTATTTTGCCTGCCATAAAATCGTCTTGAATTTGCCCGCGTAGGGTGTCTTCAAGCCCTGCATGATACGCCACCGCGTGCAGGCCCTGCACGCTTAACATATTGGCCACTTGCTCAGCACTTTGCTGCAGCGTGACATACACAATACCGGGGCCGGTTTGCGCACGGACAATTTTAGTAAGCTCATTGTTTTTATCCGCCGTTTTAACACTCAGCACATTTAAATCTAAATTAGCGCGATAAAACCCCGTTTGCACAATACATTGTGGCTCAATAGCAAAGCGCTCAGCCATATCGCGTTTTACTTTTTTAGTGGCGGTAGCGGTTAATAGTAGCACCAACGGAATATTTAGCTCTTCACGGTAACGAGGTAGTTTTAAGTAATCGGGTCTAAAGTTATGCCCCCATTCAGATATACAATGCGCTTCGTCAACAACCAACATAGAAAGCGCCACTTGGCTTATAAACTCCCTAAAGCGTTCGTTTTTAAAGCGCTCAACCGACACCATTAACACTTTAACTTTATCACTTCGTACGTCGTTCATTACAGTGCTACTTTGCATTTGGTCTTGGCTTGAGTCGAGGCTGGCGGCATAGATGCCTTTGCTATTTAAAAAGTTAATTTGATCTTTCATCAAGGCCAATAACGGCGATACCACCAGCGTTAAATGCGGTAAATGTAACGCGGTGAGTTGATAGCACAACGACTTACCCGATCCTGTAGGAAATATTGCCAGTGATGATTGGCCATTTAGCAGCTGCTCTATGGTTTGTTGTTGCCCTGCTCTAAACTGATTAAAACCAAAATGTTGCTCAAGAGACTGAACTAGCGAGGTACTCATAAAAGCGTCCTTTTTATGTCGGTGCCCATAAATGCTGTAAATGCGCAGTAGATGAAATATTTGCATATCAGTATACATCAAATGACGTGATTTATTGCTGACATATCCTTTAATTAGGCGCACACTATAGCCCCATAAAAACGTGCTTTGCCAAAATAATTTTTTGATACCCAAGTCATTTTAAAAATCAACGTACAGAAATTGCTTCGGTATATTATTTTTAAGGGCATAGTCATGGATATAACCATACCAAAAATCGTCATCATCGGCGGTGGCGCTGGTGGGCTGGAGCTAGCAACTCAGTTAGGTCACAAACTAGGAAAGAAACAACACGCAAATATATTACTCATCGATAAAAATCGCACTCATATATGGAAACCGTTATTGCACGAGGTTGCAACTGGCTCTATTGATGCCGATTTAGATGGGGTTGTTTACTCCGCGCATGCTGCCAAACATCACTATAACTTTCAACTTGGTACCTTTTACAACCTCGATAACAACAATAAAACCATCACCTTAAGCCCTCTATATGACGAGTTAGGGCATCAAATTTTACCTAAACGCACCGTTCACTATGATCATTTAGTTATTGCTATTGGCAGTGTGAGTAACGACTTTAATACGCCAGGCATTAAAGAGCATTGTTTTTACCTAGATTCAAATCAACAAGCAGAGCGTTTTCAACACGCGCTGCTGGATAACTTTACTCGCCTTCATCAAGACGATGACCCATTACACTCATTAAATATCGCCATTGTTGGCGGTGGAGCAACTGGGGTTGAGCTCTCGGCTGAGCTGTATCATGTTTCTGATTTACTAAAAATATACGGTTTAACCAATATGTCGGCTAAGCGTTTACATATTCATCTGATTGAAGCGGGCCCCAGGATTCTTCCGGCGCTGTCTGAGCGAATTGCCAGTTCGGCCAAGCGTGAGTTATTAAGATTAGGCGTCACCGTTCGGGAAAATACCCAAGTTAAACAAGCAACCGAACATGGCTTTATCACCAATGATGATGAGCAAATAAATGCGGATATTATGGTGTGGGCGGCGGGCGTAAAAGCACCTGACTTTATTAAAGAGCTGGGTATTTTTGAGCTGACTCGTAATAACCAAATAAAAGTAAACGAGTACTTACAAAGCAACCTTGACCCACAAATATATGTGCTCGGTGATTGCTGCGCGTTTACCCAAAACGATGGGACGCAAGTGCCGCCACGCGCACAATCGGCTCATCAAATGGCGCAATGCGTTGAAAAAAATCTAATTGCTACATTACGTGAGCAGCCCCTGAAAAAGTTTGAATATAATGACCATGGCTCACTGGTTAATTTATCGCGCTACAGCACAGTAGGCAGCTTAATGGGTAACCTAACCAGTAATAGCTTTTTTATTGAAGGTAAAATTGCCCGCTTTATGTATATTTCATTATATAGAATGCATCAGCGCGCTATTCATGGCAGTGCCAAAACCTTTGCTTTGTGGATCAGCGAAAAAGTGCTGCGTGTTGTGCGTCCTAAAATGAAGCTGCACTAGCCAAAATTAAAGACAGTGGTAATTTAAGTTACCACTGTCTTTAATTTTTAATA
>NZ_JASDDA010000021.1:0-62622 GCF_030407645.1 Pseudoalteromonas sp. APC 3495
GTTCGGGGTTCGGCAAAGTATTTTATAAAGCGGGCTAATTGATAGCTCGCTTTTTTATTATGAAAAATTAAATGGAGTGCTTCTTTGATCGAGTAAAGGACGATCACTTTAGCTCGTTTTTGTTGAATTCCAGGTTAGCATTCATACCAATTCAAGCGATTCATTATAACTTCAAGTCTTGCAAAGTCACTTTATTACTTAACCATCATAAAAATAAGTATCGTATTTATTAAAATAGAAGCGATACTTGTAAGCAACTCAAAATATTAGCTAAGTCATTTGGTTCTACTATTTTTATACAATCTATGTAGCGCTAGAATTACGAAAAAAACAATTCCTCATAGTCATCTTTAGTTAGTCCATTTTTTTCAATAATTTTCACTAAACAATCCCTTAAAATTGGAAAAGTTTCATCCATAATAATACTAGGTCTTAATTTACCTCGACCGTTAACTTTGTATGAGTCTTTAAGAATCCCATCATGAACAGCGGAGGAGCGTATACTGTATGCTGCATTCAATAAAGAAGATATTTCTTTACGCTTTTCAAGGTCATCAGAAGCCAATTTTGAACCAATAATTTTTATTTGTAGAGCTAGCTCTCCATTAGTATCAGGCTTTGTTAATATCGACTCAATGGCAATACCTAGATCAATGGCTTTATTTGTATCATTCCAAGTGTTCATAGCCTGACAGAGACGAGCCAAAGAAATATCTAAAGGCAATCTAATTTTCTCATTCATAGATAAATATTTTCCAAATAAATTAGTAATTTGTTCAGCGTCAATATCATTCCATGAATCATAATGTGTAGGCTTAATAACCTCTAAATATTGAGTTGAATGTATGTCTATTATTCCAGAAAGAGGTGTAGTGTCTTCTAAAATACACCAGCGTAATTCAACGCAAGGGGCGAAGTTAGAAGCGAATAAAGATAGAAAATTAGTTATTAAAAATTCTTTATTTACATAACCTTTCATAGTTTTGATATTAGCATCACTAAGATCATTTGAAAGTAATATGCTTTTCATGGGTTGACATAAAAATGTATAGGGCGGGTGGATTTTTCCACTAGATGAAATACTTGAAGATAATTTAATTAATTTGTTATTTATATTTTCCCTGACTGTATTGGGTAAATTTCCAAAATCACAAAAATAAATACCATCTATTAATTCTGCTTTTCCTTTAAAATCCACCCCACTAATTAATGAGATATTATAAATCACTACATCTGATGAAGATTCAAGCTCTAGTAAAGATGAATAAGCAAGTTCCGCCCCAACCTCAGAAGCCTGTAAAACTAACCATTTCGCCAAATACATTGCATTAATCTTTTCCCCATACCCTCCAACGCGAAATGTTGAGGAAGATAACCTAGGGTGCTCTTCTTCAATAAGATTAGCTAATTTTATTGAATTACGTGATGCACCGTATTTCTTTGCATAATTACGCCAATCATCTTGGGCTATCCATAAAGTAAGTTGCTGTATGTTTCTTTCTACAACTGACGTATTTATAGCTTTAATTATTCGTTGATTCATACAAGTACTATCCCTAATATCTCATTATTACCAGCGCAATTACATTATACACTTAACGACTTTAATTCCAGTTACTACTCAGGCCTCATGTGATCGTTAAAAATACTCAGTACTACATCACGGAAATCACAACGAACAGTATTAGAATAATTGATAAATTTTACTAGGGCAAATGTGCTTGAACAGGATGTAAATGAGTAAAGGGTCTTGCGCATAAATGGGCAATAGTAAATTGGCCCCGCCTTCCGTTCATGGTACTCAGCCTATAGTCGGTATAGAGTGGTTTAACTTACTGTATAAAGCAGTTATTTATATCGCTAACGTGGTAAGTTGGGTTGTTTCTGGTAAATTCATTATTTTTGTCGGATGGCGTGGCTCCGCCACTTATCCGACCTATGTCAAAATGTAGGTTGGTTAAGCCGAAGGCGCCACCCAACAGGCTTTCAAATTCACTTTTTATCCGCAAATGCCACATAGCTGACATTGCTACATAGAGTTAGGATAGGAATAGAGAGAAATAATAACTCATTGATTTTATTGGTAGCCCCTGCAGGAATCGAACCTGCAACTGCCCCTTAGGAGGGGGCCGTTATATCCATTTAACTAAGAGGCCACGCTGGGTGCTAAGTACTAAGTGTTTGGAAATTATAACGGCATCTGGTTTTTTATATCAAGCATCAAATTAAGTTAATTGCTTGATAAATATATATCTTCTTTATTTAATACGTAAAGCGGTATAAATGTTCGGCTGCTGGCTGCTAAGCGTTTGCTTTGAATATCAATAACGCGTGCGTTTATTTCTACCCCGTCCTCTCTATAAATAAGGGTGCCTGACAATACATGGCTGGCTATACTGGTACCTGCAAGTTTGCGAGTGTTACGTGTAAAGGCAAAATCGCCTTGCTTATTTACGGTAATTAAATTGGCTGTTTTAAAATCAACGGCGCTATAACCAAACTTTTGTAGCTGATGTATAAAGGTTTCTGATAACTGATTACCTAACTGGCTTGTTGTAGTTAAACTTGCGTCTAAATCAACGAACGACGTAACCGCAATCGCTGCATCTTGAGGGGCTACTTGCATGGTGTCGGTTAAATCAAGTGCCATTTGCTCAACGTAATTAACTAAGCTTTTGTGGTGCTTGTTTGGATTAAATTGCGTTGTATCAGCATATTGCTCTTGCTCGTCATTGCGCTGCATTTGCGCCATGATCTGGTTAAAATCAAGATCACTTACCACTGTTTGCTCTGGCTCAGATTTGGCGGGCTCGGTCGCGGTCGACTCGCCCATTAAATTACAGCCTGAAAGTAATAATGATAATGCACTTATGCTAATTAAAGCTGAGCGCTTAGCTAAGTTAGCCATGATAAACCTCACTTACTCGCTTGTTTTAGCATGATGCCATCAGCACTGTTACTGCTATTTAACGCGTCGATCACTGATTGCGGAATAAAGCCCTGTGCAGAGCCTACAACCGCTTTACTCGCTAAACCAACAATACGTGCGTTTACTAGTATGCCACCTTGGTGGTTTACTAGCGTGCCGGCTAATACGTAACTAAAATTTTGTTCTTGGTTAAGCTCTAAGTAGTCGCGACTAAAAACAAAATCGCCGCCAGGTGTTACACGCATATAATCGGTGGTTTTAAAATCGATTACCGGTACACCAAAATTATGCAGCTCATGCATAAAGCTCTCTGCTATTTGATTACCCACTAAGTCAGCATTGTTGTAGTCACGGTCTAAAAAAACAAAGCTTGATACCGCTAATGGCGTTTTAGTATTTACGTACTGTAAATTTTCAGCCATGTCTTGCATGATGCCACGCACATAATGATTAATATTTTTACGTGTTGGCGTGTTAACTTGTTTGTTTTTATTCATCACTGCTGTTTTATTTTGATACAGCGAGTCGCTTTGTGTAGGTGCGGCTACAGGGCGTTGCTCAAAAAACATAGGCGTATCGTCGGTAATTTGTGTGTCACTATGGTTTGTCATTTGTGAACAACCAAAGCCTAGTGGCAAACATAAAGTTAATAGTAGGCGTTTCATGTGTGCTCCTAATTAATATTCACTGCGGTAAATATAGTCACCGCGCTGCTGTATTTTTTCATTGCTCCACATCACATTGATGGGAATTTCAGTACTGCCGGCAGATACAACTTGGTTGGTTTGCATATTTACCATTCGTGCATTAACAATATAAGCATGCTCTTGGCGAGTTAAAGTACCGGTGATGACAAAGTCAATAATCTGACGCTGCTTTAAGTTGCCAGTATTGCGGCTAAGTACTGAGTCTGCACTCGCTGATAAGTTAAGTTGGTTTTCAAGCCGATATTCAACCGTGTTATAACCTAATTGGGTGAATTGGGTTATTAAGCTTTCCTGAATCTGCTGGCTAAGCCCTGCCCCCTGTCCTTGAGCAACGTGAGAATCTAGGGCATCTGCTAAATAAAAGCTACTGACCGCAATTGAAGCAGTGCTTTTAAAAGGCTCTTTAATATGGCTAAGCTGGGCACTTAAGCTACTTACGTACTGGTTCACCGTATAAGGTGCCATAACCGCTTTAGGCGCATCAGTGCTTATACTCGGCTTTGGCTGAGGTGTTAAACTACAGCCCGCTAAATTTAATAATAGTAAGGGTAACAAAAGGCGCATAGTTGCCATCCTCTAAAAACATAATAACAACAAAGCAATTATTATGCCGAATACCCTTGCCACATATTTATTTTAAAGGCTGCTGGGTGTAATGACTCACAATGCAGTTGATTTGGCGCTGTTTAAGTTTATCGCAATCAGCAGCCGCATTTGCTTGTTCCTGATAAGCCCCAAGCTTTAAACGGTAGTAGGTCATGCCACTCACGTTGATAGTTTCTACATTCGCCACAAACTCCCCCTCAAATAACGAAGATGCGCTGGCTTTTATTTGATTTAAACTTTGGCTAAGTCGGTCTTTGTCGGTAACGGCTGCAACTTGGAGGGCAAACAGCGCTTTAACGGCTTGTTTTTCATCAGCTGCTGCATTCGTTGCCACTTGAGCTTTTTGTGCTACTTTTGGTGATACCGTTTCAGCTGAAGCTTTAGCTGTTGGTACTACAGGCGTATTTGTTGATGCGGTGTCTTGATTTGCCACCGCATTTAATTGGCTTATTAATAGCTTTAAGTCTTGTTCAATCACTAGTAGACGCTCAACACCTGCTTTGGCTGCTTGCCACTGCTGAGATGATGCTTTTAGCTGCGCTAACTCCTCGTCAGAAAGGCTTGCACTGGCTTGTTTAGGCTGAGGCGATTCCACTGCTGTTTTGGGACTGCTGCATCCAGATATAAAAAGAGCACCAATATAGGCGATGAGTATTGAATAGCGTTTATATAAATTAGCATGTTGCATGGTTAAACCTTATTGTTATTAGTGGCTAATAAGTTGCGCTTGGACTTGGCAGTTCAAGCCTTTCACTTTTAATTCTGCGCATACTTGTTCAAGCTCTCCTTGGGCAGACTCGGCATAAGCGACGGCTAAAATATACCGCTTTTGTTTATCGTCTTTAATATAAAAAGCATCACGCTTTGATTGCTCATTTAGATGGCGCTTAATTAATTGATAATACGCTTTCATAATCGGCAATGATGAAAACCCACCCGCATTGGCAATATACGCTGGCGTTTGTGTTTTTTCTTTCAGTTCAAAGTCAACGCCCATTACTACTTCACCTTGCGCTGGTAAATTCACCATTACTTGTTGCGTATCTTTTAAGGACTTACGTTGCTTAAACTTATCATCTATAACCGCTTTATATTCGCCAGGGCGTAAATCGGTAAACAAATAATAGCCATCATAGGCAGCTTGAGTTTGCGCCACTTGGTTACCTTGTTTATCGAGTAATTTAACGGTAGCAAAAGGCTGCACTTCACTGCTGCCTTGCTCATCTCGTTTGTAAACAGTTCCCTCCAATTCACTACTGTGATTAAGCGGTATTTCCATATATTCAACAAAACCGGCACGGGGCGTAATAGAAAAACCATCGTTTGCGGTAATTAAGAATGGATCGCTAATGCTGTCAGGCTCAATAACTATATCTGTGGTTAAATTAGCTGGCATCCCTGATAATAAGGCTATACCGTTTTCATCGGTAACGGCTCTTCGATAATTTTGTAGCCCTTTAACTTTTATCCCTTCTAAGTTTTGCTCGCCTTTATCAAATACTCCGTTATTATTTGTATCAAGGTATACATGCACCATTAACGAACCCGACTGCACTAAACTACGGCTATTAGCAAAGTAGTTGTTATTTTTAGCGTCATAACCTAGGCTAAAGCGACCAAATAAACCGATGCGCCAATTATTCTCACTATCGTAATTAAAATTACTATTTAAGCTAAACAGCTCAGCTTGCCAATTTAATCCTAACTCAGCAAACTTAATGTTATCTTCTAGCTGGTGTGTTAATTTTAATTCTGCTTGTAAATTAGAGCTTAGGTTTCGGCTAAACTCCGTTTCGTAACTCGTAATTTCACTTTCAGGTTTAATTTCGTAGTTAATACCGAAACGCGTACTCAAACGTCCAAAACGTTTTTGCAACCGGCTACTACCAAAAAAGGTGTCATTATCTGACCACTGTAAATTATTATTAAACGAATAGCCGCTATTATAGTAATTTAAGCTATTTCCAAACCTAAGGGTGCTTTGTTGAGTATCACTACTTATATGTGACGCCGTGTTTTGATAACTTAACTGACCATAATTATTTTGCATAACATTACCCGATACAAATAACTCATAAACGTCTATATCGTTATATAAATTACTGTGCGAGCTAGCATTTAATAATAGTGATGCTTTTCGCATACTAAAGCGCAAAGATTGACCGGCAAGTTCAGTTCTGGCTGCAAGTTCAAGCTCTTTTTCACTGTCATTACTTTTTTCATAATCTAAATTAATTAATACACGATTAAAAATACTCAAATTAGAGCCAAACGCATAATTATTTTGATTCTCTGCGTTATCATTTTTTAGAGCCGATGTCCCCGCATAAACAGAAAAGTAGTCAGTTACCCCCTGTTCATAGCGACCTGATAATAACCAGCCTTGTTGATCGTTGAAGTAATTTGGTGTTGTGAGGACCTGCTCGCCCTCTTGGGTTAATGAAAACTCATAAAAGCCTTCTCCCTCATTTAAACTATTACCATCAATTAAATACTCTTCAACTCTGCGCTCTACTTGTCCCTGTGGCCCGTAAAATATAAGCTCAAACGTATTAGTCCCAAACTGTAGGTCTATATTTTCAAAAAGATAGCGCCCATCAGGTAAACTAAGCTGCTGACCAATTAAAATTTTATTGCGATATAGCTCTACATCCCAACCAGCCTGTATTGCACCAGTTAAGTTTATTTGATTACTATTTACCTTTTTATACAACGGTTTGTTATTTATTTTAACTCCACGTGCGTAGTTACTAGTAAAGTTACTTCCTATTTGCGTAGAAAGTACATCACCAAACGCTATACTAGTTGCATTTAACGGCCCTAATAAGCTTGCGCTTGCGTCTTCACGGCTAAAAGACAAACGTGAATCCCTAATAACATCGCCGTTTTGTCCTGCAAGGTAGTATTCACTTTTTAAATAAGCGAGATCTTGCGAACCTAAAATTGAGTAATCTAAAGAACGGTTAGATTCATTTGCAGAATAACTAAGTTGTAAATCAGCTACTGGTGTAGATACTGCTTGGTAAGGGCTGGCTTTCCAAGGTAATGTGGGCTCTAAATTATTCGCATTCGATGATATTTTCCGCTCTTCTCGTTGTAGTTTTTGTTCTATTGGTAAAACTTGCTTAGGTGAAAAGCCAAGTTCTAAAGAATTAAAGTTAAGCCGCATGTTTAATTCAAACCATTGATTTAAAAGTGCTGAATCAACAAACACATCACCGGAATCAAGATAGTAGTCTTGCTCTGAAAATGAATAAACCTCGTTCTTTATCACTACCGCTTTATTATTTAAGTTCAGTTCAAAACGATTTTCAGGTGAAATGTACCACCCTTGTGCGGTTAAGTTTTCACTATTAATGGTAATTGCAAAGTTAAGTTGCTCAAATAAACTGTTAAGTTCAATCCAAGCGCCACTTTCACTTTTTATTGCAACCAACTCCCCTAAATAATATTGGCGTAGGTATGCTGAAAAAAACAATAGTTCACCCACAGGGATACCTGCGCTTTTATCGTCAGCGTTGTTAAAAAGCGTGACCTCTTGCCCTTCATTTTTTTCGAGCTTTAATTGCCCTGTATTCAGAGCTTGCTCGTCAGTCAAAGCCTGCCATTTTTTCTCAATATTAAATAAAGTGTTATATATAGCGTCTGTTTTATTTACAGACGCGTGTACAGAAAAACTTAACACAAACAGTATTAAGCTCACACACCATGTAAAATACATTTTTAAAATCAGTTTAATAACCCTACTGAGCTTGCATTAATATTAACCACTTTCTCGGCAAATTTGATACCTTGATATTCTTTTAAACCTGAATATACAATACGCAACTTACCAGAACCTTTAATCGCATTTTTTTCAAATAGATTTAACGTCAATCTAGCCAATGGCACTTCAGCGTAAATACTATAGTCGTTAATCATAGACACTTTCATTTCTTCACTACTATTACTTGCTTGGTAAAAAGCTTCAACTTTACCAAAAGTACTATAGTTTCCTGCTCTCGCAAGCGAGACAAGTAATGCGTTATTTTTTTGATTTTTTATTACTTCAACAGATTCAATATCTACTTCAGGTATTTTAGCCCCTTGGCGTAATATAATTGGTATGGAATAACTCAAAATCATATTAATTGTGATACCCATTCCTTGTTTATTGCTTTTAGTTTCATTGGGTAGGGCCTTAAATAATAAATGCGAACGATACTCTTTATCGTCCAAACCTTTTGGTTTTCTAAGTGCAAGCTTTACTATTTGACGCTCACCTGGAGCTAGGCGTACCTGTGATGGGCTCATACGTACCATATTGCTTAATGATGAAGGAAGTATCTGCCTATCAGTTAAGGTAATATATCCACCTTCTGGCTTTGCTGTTTTTTCCTGCCATTCTAAACGGTATGTCTGATATTCATCGCCATTGTTTATTACAATCACTTTTGCAACGCGTTGGCGCTCATCAAAAGAAATACGAGTTGGAGAGATAAGTAAATTGGCTTGGCTATTAAAGCCTATAAATAGTTGACTGGCACATGCAAGTATTAAAAAAAGTTTATATAAATTCATTTTGAGATTGCTCTTAATACGAAATTGTTAATTCAATTGTGGTGCTGTAGTTATCGTCTATATATGGTTGCCCGTTGCCACTGGTGCTTAACTGCCCGCCAACCTTTAAAACCCCCATACCATATGCGTTTGTTGTTACTGAAGAAGCATAAATGACATTGTTAAGTATAAAAGCGTTTCCACCATTCACTCTGCTAAGGGATGGATATACACCTGTATCACTTATGTTTAATTGTACTCGTGCCCCGTATCCCTCAAAAAGCAATTCTGCAGGATTTCCACTGTGCATTAAATGTATGTTGGTTGTCGAACTGGTTCCACTTGGTAAAAGAGTGATTGAGCTACTAGGTGTATTTTTTACGACAACAATCGTACCAAAGTTTAGAGGTTCAAGAACGGTCACCTGAGCAAGTACTTTAGCGCTAAAAAAAACACTTAGTAGTAAAATAAGTTTTAGCACAAAGCGCCTGCCATTAAGGCAGGCAAATACTATTAATAATCTAATATTAATGTGAATGTACCACTGTAATCGCCATCAATGTAATCACTTGAAGGCGTTGTTGCATCTGTAGTTAATGTCGCACCCATATTAAATGTAGCAGCGCCTGTAGAGTCAACTTGGATAGTTGTTGTTGCTGCACTATTTGGGTTTGCGCCAGTTAATACGTAGTAAGTAGGAGTACCAAGTGTAAAGCCTGCAGTGCCTGCAGGAGCAGTTACTGGAGAAATAGCACCCGATACACCTGTCGCATCAATTGTAAGCGTTGCAAAAGGAGAAACCCCAGACACTGAAAAAGAAGCTGGCGTACCTGCTGCAAGTACTGCAATTTCTGCGCCCGCACCTGAAGCTGCTGTTATCGATGATGTTGCAGGATTAGCTGCAAGAACAAGAGTCGCCGTATCTGTTGCAGCTGTATCTGCTGTAGCACGAATAGTACCAAAATCTAAATCTGCAGTACTTTGAAAAGTAAATGCGTTTTGAACAGTTACACCTGCGTTAAATGTCGCAGTTTCCGCTATTACACCAAAAGAAAGAGCAGCCATTGACGCAGCCAATGCTGCTTTAGTAAATATTTTGTTCATAGTTTTCCCTTAGATATATGTTATTAACCTTTTGTTCAGGTTAATTTAAGTATCGGCCAAAATCACTAAAAAGTTAAAAAATATTTACTTTATTTTGATTTATAATAACAGGATGCAAAAATAAGCGAAAAAAACCTTAAACATCCTCTGAAAATGCCGCTAAGGTACATTTATTACCCATCTTATAAAAAAACAAACACAACTGCGCCGCCTGTTGTTGATTTTTTAGCGGGCCTGCTACAACACTATAAAAGATAGTTGATTCTTTTTTTTGCTCATTAATACGGTATTGCAAAATACTGTTTAATTGAGGGTATTGCTCTTTTAGTCGCTCCACTTGCCTTTTGGCTCCGTTAGAAATTAAATAACGTCCAATTTGCACACCGTACATTGCTTTGTTTGTACTGGTAGTGTTATCAGCTAAAGCGGTTTCTGATGAGTGTTGTAACGATTGCTTAGAGCCATACTCAACACGTTTAACTTTCTCTTTCATCGGCTCTGGTACGGTATCAATATCTGTTTGTGCAGAAAGCGCTTGAATCAATAACGATAAGTCTTCTTCCATGGTGCTTAAGCGCGCTATTTGCTCTTTGTTGTTATCCCATTGCTCTAGGTAAGGTTTTATATCTTTTTCACGTACAAGCTTATCGCTTTGTGAATCTGAAGGCATTAGCTGGTTGCTGCAACCAGCTAATGCAAATGGTATTAATAATGTTATTAAATAAAGTTTCACTTTAGGCACCCATTACAAAAGACTAGCTATCTACAGCTATTATGCAATAAAAGCGCCAAGTAATATTGTTTTATAACCTGATTGGTCCGTCAGTGTAGTTACTCACAAAACAGTCAACTTTATAAAATTTAAATACCTCGCAATCATCCTCTGCACTTTTAAAGTTAAAATACTCACCTAATTTTAGTCGATAATAGGTTTTGTTATTAACCTTTGCTTTTTCAATATTTGTCGTGATTTTGTCCTTAAACAAAGGCGCTGCTTTTTTGTTAATTTGCTTCCATTCTTTGGCAACACTCTCTTGTGAATCGAGTGACGCAACCTGCAATGCAAATACTTTTTTGTTGGTATCAACCATTGCCACTTTTGTTAGCTTCGATGTTTGAGGGAATACTTTTTTCTTCACGATTGAGTTCGTTGCTTTCGCAGGCAAACTAACAGCGCGCTTACTGTAGCTTTTTGAAGGGGCTGTAATCATTTTTGTAGGCACGCTAGCATAGCGACTACTGTGTCGCTGATTGTATGGAGCGTCCCCTTTAGAGGATTTTGCGTAGCGATTACTATACCTTTGCCTTGGTCGTTCAACTTTATCTGAGGTGCTTGCGTAATTATTACCATATCTAAGATTTGGCGGCGCCTTTGTGTTTATTACTGAGCGAGCATAACGATTGCTAACAGCCTGATTAGATTGCGCTATTGCTTTACTGTTAATAATATCTAGGTGATCAACTAAATATGTGAGCTCACGTTCTAACTTTAATAGCCGCTCTATGCCAGAGCGCGCTTGCTGCCATTGCAAGGCGGCATCTTTTAGTTGAGCAAGCTCGAGCGCTGTGATGGTTACATATTCAGGTGAGTCTTTAACTTCTTCATTTAATGATGTTTTATCAGGCGATATCGTACAACCAGTACTTAATAACAACAGTAATACGACTAACAGATATCGGTGATACTTTTTGCTGTATTCACACATTGATTGTTTCTCTTTCAATAGTTTAGACCGCTCAATCAAGTCAATTTTCAATTGAATCAACAAAGCACGTTAACAACAAAACAACTTGGGTTAACATAAAGATTACAACACAATGTTAAATATGTCTGTATAACTGCAAAAATAGTGATAATTTAAAATACTAAAAAAGCTATTTTACAATCAAAAAAAGCGCCATATAGGCGCTTCTAATAATGATAAGTTTATTTAAATTAACGTTTTAATAAACGTTTTAAGCTCACCGGCGAATTCATCACGACGAAGAGCAAATTCAATGGTTGCTTTTAAATAACCAATTTTACTGCCACAATCATGGCTTCGGCCTTTCATTGCGTAGGCATCTACTTTTTCATCTTGCATAAGCATGGCTATTGCATCTGTTAGCTGAATTTCATCACCAGCACCTTGAGGGGTTTTAGCCAGTAATGGCCAAATATTTTTACTCAACACGTAACGACCAACCACAGCAAGGTTTGAAGGTGCCTCGTCAACGGGTGGTTTTTCTACCATGCTTTGAATGGGTGAGCTTTCACCTTGGTTTAACTCAACATCACCTAAATCCACAACACCAAATTTATCTACGTCATCTTTAGGGACTGGCTCAACCATAATTTGACTGTGTTTAGTTTGCTCAAAGCGAGTAATCATTTCAGCTAAGTTGTCTTTTGTTAGGTCACTTTCTACATCATCAATAATAACGTCGGGTAAAATAACCACAAAAGGTTCATTGCCAATAATAGGGGCGGCACAGTTAATAGCATGGCCTAGGCCTTTTGCTTCACCTTGACGTACATGAATAATGGTCACATCTTTAGGGCAAATAGACTGTATTTCGGCAAGTAATTGCCGCTTTACACGTTTCTCTAATGTTGCCTCTAGTTCAAAGCTGGTATCAAAATGGTTTTCAATCGAGTTTTTACTCGAATGCGTTACTAGCACTATCTCTTTAATACCAGCGGCAACCGCTTCGCTAACAACGTATTGAATGAGTGGACGGTCTACAACGGGCAGCATTTCTTTTGGAATTGCTTTAGTTGCCGGTAACATACGTGTTCCAAGGCCGGCTACGGGGATCACTGCTTTCATTATGCTCTCCTTATTTTTTAAACTGAAAATGGGTATTGAATAGCCTCGTGGCATTGATAACCAACCACCTCAAAATCATCACGTGTTACCCATGTTTCTATATCTTCGAGCGACTTAATCTCTGGGTTAATTTTTAATTGAGGAGAAGCAAATGGCTCGCGCTTTAATTGCACGTCTCGCATTAAATCTAGCTGATTTTCGTAAATGTGGGCATTGGTGATTTTATGATATGCCTTACCTGCTTTGTGGCCAGTAATTTGTGCAACCAGTGCCAATAAAACAAAACATTGAATTTGATTAAAGTTTAGCCCTAACGGTACATCACAACTTCGTTGGTACGAAGTTAAATACAGGGTATCGCCTAGTAATGAAAAGGTATGCGTATGCATGCATGGGCGCAAGCAGCCAAGCTCAAACTCACCTGGGTTGTAAAAGGTAATAATTTCGCCGCGATCATCAATGCCATTTTTTAAATTATTGATGACCTTTGCAAGTTGATCCAGTGTTGAACCATCAGGGCGTTGCCAGCCTCGTCCTTGCACGCCATAAACGCGCCCCATATCATCCTCACCTTTACGATTAGGATTATTGAGCCAGGCACTATTTTCATTGGCGTTAGCATCCCAGGTTTTACAACCTATATTGCGAAACTGCTCAGCACTGTCATAGCCTCTTAAATAACCTAATAATTCAGCAATAGCCGCTTTGTAATAGCTTTTTCGCGTAGTGATCATTGGGAACTGATTATTAGCCACATCGTATTCTAAATCAGCGTTTATAACCGTTAAACAACGTGTACCGGTACGCTTGTTTTCAATCCATTGTCCTTGGTCAACAATGCGCTGACATAATTCTAAATATTGTTTCATCTAACTTCTTCTTTTAAGCTTTTGCCGCTGTTTTTGATAGTGGTTGTTTATAGGCCCAAATAAGTAAGCCTAACCCGCCAATTATCATTGGTAACGATAGAATTTGCCCCATAGAAATGAAATCAGCAAATAGCCCCAATTGCGCATCTGGTTGGCGAAAATATTCAATACAAAATCTAAATACGCCGTAACCCAGTAAAAACAAACCCGACACACTTCCCGCAGGACGTGGACGCTTAATAAACCACAATAATATGACAAACAATACAAGCCCTTCAAAAAAAGCTTCGTAAAGTTGTGAAGGGTGGCGTGCAAGCGGGCCTCCGGTTGGAAACACCATTGCCCACGGAACATCAGTGGTACGCCCCCATAATTCGCCGTTAATAAAGTTACCTATACGCCCAGCCAGTAAACCAACAGGCACTAAAGGTGCTACAAAATCACCGACTTGTAATAACGATTTTTTACGCTTGTAAGCAAAAATAGCAATTGCAGTGATCACCCCCAGTGTTCCACCATGAAACGACATGCCACCTTGGTCTATTCTAAACAAATATAAGGGGTTTTCGATAAAATAGCTAAATTGATAAAACAGAACATAACCAATACGCCCACCTAATATAACGCCCAGCATGCCGTAAAAGAGTAAATCGCTGACTTCGTCTTTAGTCCAACCTGAACCGGACTTATTAGCTTGACGATTAGCAAACCACATCGCAAACGCAAAACCAATTAAGTACATTAATCCATACCAACGAACGCTAAGTGGCCCAATAGAAAAAATTATTGGATCAATTTGAGGAAACTCCAGTGCCATAAAAATAAACCTTTAGCTAAAAACCATTTTAATAGCGATGATAACAAGTAACATCGCGAAAACTTTCTTAATTGTATTCACAGGTAAGTAATGCGTTGCTTTGGCGCCTATTGGCGCTATAAACCATGAGGTAACAACAATCCCTAACAATGCAGGTAAATAAACAAATCCCATAAAACCATGCGCTAAGTCAGTTACTTGCCAACCGGCGCTGACATAACCAATAGAGCCAAAAAAGGCAATTACAATACCACATGCAGCAGCGCAACCAATTGCCTTTTTAATATCAACCGAAAAATAGTGCAACATAGGCACAAGTAGTGCGCCACCGCCAATCCCAATCAACCCAGATAGTGCCCCCATTATCGCACTAATACTTCCTAGCACGGGGCCTGCAGGCATCGGGTGACCTACGCTCACTTTATTACGGGCAGAAAGCACCATTCTCATAGCAATAAAAACCACACTCACCGCAAACACGGTTCGTAACATTTTCTCAGGTATAAAGCTGGCAGCAAAGCCGCTAATCAAGGCGCCAATGGCCACACCCGACATTACCCAAGGGGCAATTTTCCAAGGCACATTATCATTTTTATGATGAGCTAACGCTGAAGAAGTCGAGGTAAATAAAATAGAGGCTAAAGATGTCGCAATAGCGATAACCAATACATGATCGGCAGCGGCCACATTAAAACCCAGTAACAAGCTCGTTAGCACCGGCACAATGATTAAACCACCGCCTATGCCTAGAAGTCCTGCTAAAAAACCAACAATGCAACCTAATAACGCACAACTTGCAACTAGAAGTCCTAGTTCATACATAGTTATCTCTAATACATTTAAGAATATGTATATTTTAATTGATTATATAAACAATAACAGCTCTATCATTTAGGTGTATAAAATAAATTACCTAGCTGATGCTCTATCATAAAATTACGGGTTAAACGCAACACTTGTTTAGCATTGGGCTGTGCTAAACACTCGCTCAGTAATTGTTCCATGTCACTAACATTTAAGCGCCTAAGCACCCATTTCACTTTATTTAACGACGATAAGTTCATACTTAAACGTCTATAGCCCATGGCAATGAGTAATATTGCTCCCTCGGGATCGCCGCCAAGCTCACCACATAAACTAAAGGGCAATTCATAGTGCTCACATTCGCTGGCAATATTATTTAATACACGTAACACAGCTGGATGATAAGGATTGAATAAATCGGCCACACGGGCATTTGCTCTATCTACCGCTAATAAATACTGAGTTAAATCGTTACTACCCACTGAGCAAAAATCGACTTTTCTAGACCACTCTGGCAGCATAAATACACTTGAAGGTACCTCAAGCATAATGCCAATATCTGGCTTTTCTATTAATTGCTCAGGAAATGTTTCGCTTAACTCATAATAGGCTTGGTTATACAATGCCAGCGACTCTTCAACTTCATCAGTGCCACTGATCATAGGCAGCATTATTTTTAAATTACCTAAGCCAATATTCGCTTTGAGCATGGCTTTGAGCTGATCTAAAAAAAGCTCAGGATGATCTAGGCTAATTCTAATACCACGCCATCCTAAAAACGGGTTTTCTTCGGTAATATTAAAATAATCTAAAACTTTGTCGCCACCAATATCTAACGTTCGCATAACTACGGGGTTAGGATAATAGCTACTGAGTACTTCGCGATACCATTTTTCTTGTTCTTGTTGCGATGGAAACTGCCCTTTTTGCATAAACCACGCTTCGGTTCTGTAAAGACCAACACCATCACAAATATGGGCACTATTTTGTTGCGTATTAAGTTCAAGCCCTGCGTTGAGCAATAAACTAATATGCTCCCCGTCCAAGGTAATTGCAGGCAGTGATTGCTCTTCTAAAAAACGATTGTTGAGTAAGTTATCTTGATGTTGTAACTCGGTATACTCATCAATAAGCATTTGCGAAGGCGAAATATATAAACGCCCAGCAAAAGCATCTAAAATCATTTCTTTGTTATCAAACTGCAGTAACGGTAAATCTTCAATACCCCAAATTGCAGGCACCCCCATTGCTCGCGTTAAAATAGAGGCATGGCTATTAGCTGAACCATTAATGCTTACCACACCTGCTAAACGCTCATTTGGCACTTCGGCTAACATCGCAGGAGTTAATGTGTGAGCGATGAGGATTGTGTTTTCAGGGTAGTCTTTTATTGCATGCTCAGTGTTCACTAAGTGATGAAGCACCCGTAAGCCAATGTCTTTAACATCAACCGCACGCTCTTTAATATAAGGGTCTTGCATTTCATTAAACTGTGCAACTAAACGTTCAATCACAATTTTTAATGCACTTTTTGCACACCAACCTTCTTGTAATTGTGCCTCTACATTATGACCTAAGCTTTTAGCATCCAATAATTGCTGATACACATCAAACACCGCCAACGCCTCTTGCGGTATGGTATCGCTTAATGTCATCGATAAAGTGCTAAATTCTTTGCGCGTTGCAGCAACCGCTTGCGTGAATAAACGGCGTTGTTCATTCACATCACTATTTTTAGTAAGCTCTATGGACTTAAAATTAAGTTTAGGAATAACAACAAAGGCTTTACCAATACTAATGCCTGGCGCACTAGACACCCCTTTTAAAACCGATGTTTGATGAGACGACTCATCTTGGCGCAATACTTCTTTTATTTCGGCATGTGCAAGCTGTGAAGCTAACTGCGCTGAGAGCGTAATTAAAAACGACTCTTCATCTTGAGAAAATACTCGAGCCATTTTCTGTTGCACAACAATAACGCCTAATACCTTTTTTTGATGAACAACAGGCACAGACAAAAAAGCGTTGTAGCCTTCTTCGTTCACTTCTGGGGAGAGTTTAAAGCGAGGATGCGATTTAGCAAACGCAATGTTAATCGCCTCTTCGCGCTGAGCAACTAGCCCAACAAGTCCTTCAGTAAAGCCAATTCTAAATTTACCCACCGCATCGGGGTTTAACCCTTCGCTGGCCATTAGTACAAAGTTATCTTGACTGTAATCGGCAAAATAAATGGAGCAGCACTGGGTATTCATGGCATCTTTTACCATTTTCACAAAGCACACTAACGCATCGTCTAAATTCGCTTGTTGCGAAACAGACTCAGCTATCGATCTGAGTGTTGCCAGCATACACTGCTCCTTTTTATGTAAAACTACCTTTTGCTTCGCCAATTGTCTTTTTGTTGCTCTCGCTTATTGAAGGGCATAGCAAAAGGAGCAAACTCTTTCATAACACGTCGATAAACATCCCGTTTAAACGATACTACTTGCCTTACCGGATACCAATAACTCACCCACCGCCAATCATCAAATTCAGGATGGTGCGTTTTTAGTAAGTTTACATCTTCATCTTTACAGCGTAACTTCAGTAAAAACCATTTTTGTTTTTGCCCAATACACACCGGACTTGAGTCGCGGCGGATTAATCGTTTGGGTAATTTATAGCGTAACCAATGTTTTGAGCTTGCAACTATTTCTACATCTTCTGGTCGCAAACCTACTTCTTCGTGTAATTCACGGTACATAGTTTGTTCTGGTGTTTCACCATCATCAACACCGCCTTGGGGAAATTGCCAAGAATGTTGACCATAGCGTCTGGCCCAAAACACTTGCCCCTGATTATTGCAAATTACAATTCCGACATTGGCACGAAAACCTTCGGCATCAATCACCTTAGTGCCTCATTTGTAAGTCGATTTTTTATGATTGTTCCACATTAGCTGCAATACGGCAAATACTATTACGTACAAGCCCCGTTAACGTCCTCGGTTAAGGCAAATTAATAGCGAAATCCATTGCATGTTAATAACAAACAACACTGCCATGATAAATACATAAAAACCACACTGTTTGTGCTGGTTACTCACAGCTTGTGCATAACTTTTGTAAAACACGCTCATTTAGCAAACAAATCCACAATACAAGATCTAAAAGGTGATGTTCTCCACAGAATCTGTGGATAAACATGTTTATACATCTGTATTTATCCTTACAACATTTATAGACCTTAATTAAAACTGAACACTAAAAACAAAAAAAACAATGCAGTTCAGTTACTTAGTTAAGCTTGGCGTTTTAAAACAGTGCATAAAATTGCACCACACACGGCACGAACAAAATTCAACCAACCGCTAAAGATATCCACTAACACACTAATTTGCTATCATGGCGTTGGTATTTATTCAACTAAAATAAACAGTATGCAACCTTTAAAACCTCATTCAATCAATCAATTAATGCAACGTGTCGATGCTATTGCAGGACTCACACTAGGACAACTTGCACAGCAGTACCACTTTAAAACGCCAGATGATTTATTGCGTGAAAAAGGCTGGACAGGTCAACTGATTGAGTATGTATTAGGCGCAAGTGCTGGGTCAAAACCGCTACCCGACTTTGAGGATTTAGGCATAGAGCTCAAAACCTTGCCCATTTCATATAAAGGCAAACCGCTAGAAACTACCTTTGTGTCGGTTACCCCACTAATGAATGTAACTGGCATGACCTGGCACACAAGTAGCGTACGTAAAAAGTTGAATCATGTTTTATGGCTACCTATTTTAAGTGAGCGCGATATTGCTCCGTTTGATAGAACCATAGGCAGTGGCTTTTTGTGGCAACCCTCCCCCGCGCAAGATGCGCAATTACAGCGTGACTGGGAAGAGCAAATGGAGCTTATAGCGCTTGGTCGGGTAGATGAAATATCAGGGCATTTAGGCGACGCCATGCAAATACGGCCAAAAGCAGCTAATAGCAAAGTAGTTACCGATGCCATAGGCCCCAACGGGCAAATTATACAAACCCTGCCCCGTGGCTTTTATTTGAAAACCAGTTTTACAAAAGAGATATTAAAACAGCAGTTTCAGTTGTAATTATTTGTCGGTATTAATTTTTGCACCAAATAGATTCGCGTAACCAAAAAGGTTTTTCTCGCATCCAAAGGGTACAAATCCACTTTTCACCTAATAATACGGGTTTTCCACTATGTACTGAGTTTTTATCTACCTGATTACCAATCATATTATTAAATTTAATTACTTGTCCTTGCTTGGCTTTAACACTTACATTCCAGTCTTTAAAGGCGGTTTCTCCACCTTCAAATCCGTCATTTAAATTTATAATACGTGTTCGCCGTCTTTGACCAAAAAAATTAAGTTCTTTTTTAGCATTTTCATTTGAAGGTGTAATAAAATCATAGTGCCATTTGTATTGCTGACCTTGAGTATAACGATAAATAATCATAGGCTCAGCATATGCTAAGTCAGCATAGTCGTCTGAACATATGATGCGCTGTAATATAGCTATTAAAATATTATCGACTGGTAATTGTGTTATAAGCTGCTCATTGTCTCTGATGTCTATAACTTTTTGTCTTGTAGAGTTTTCAGCATACACCCCAGCTAAATTTAAATTATTATTAGCAAGCTTTATAATCTCCTGCGCTAATTCATTCGTTAGTTGCGTTTCTAATGTTGTCACAGGTAATGATTGTTCAGAGGATTGAATATTCAATGGCATAATTAAGCTACTCCACAACCCTATTAAATCGGTTTCAATACCCTGCTGTATAGTCTTAGGAAGGCCCGATATATGTTTTTCAAAGTTAATTGTTACTTGCGGATCAGCAGTTCGGATTGGCCAAAAGTGAGATAAAACCTTAAGAGCTTCAATTTTATGATACTTAGCTAAGCATAAAACAATGGCTAGCTCCTGAGAAGAAGTTGATGATGAAACCGCATGACATAACCAATAGTGAACAAATTCAGGAGCTGTTAGCGCAAAAGACACTATTTCTTGTTTTGGAGGAAGCGTGCCATGATATTTGGCATTTATGAGGTGAGTAACATAGTTATTTTTCATAATCATTTTATTGTTATTTTTAATACGCTCCTAAAGTAACAATAAATTTACAAACAATAAACCACCCACCTGTTATATTTGCATTTATGATTAAAAATCCCCGCATAAGCGAGGATTTTTATAATTTTAAACAAATTAAAGAATTACTGGCCTTTAACTTCTTTTAAACCATTGTACGGTGCTTTAGCGCCTAATTGCTCTTCAATACGAAGCAATTGGTTGTACTTAGCAACACGGTCTGAACGGCTTAATGAACCTGTTTTGATCTGGCCTGCAGCTGTACCAACCGCTAAATCAGCAATGGTTGCATCTTCAGTTTCACCAGAGCGATGAGAAATAACGACTGTAAAACCAGCATCTTTCGCCATTTTAATTGCCGCTAACGTTTCTGTTAGTGAACCAATTTGGTTAAATTTAATTAAGATTGAGTTAGCAATACCATTGTCGATACCACGTTTTAAAATCTTAGTATTGGTTACGAATAAGTCATCACCCACTAATTGGACTTTATCGCCCATTAGTTTAGTTTGATGAGCAAAGCCATCCCAATCAGACTCATCTAAGCCATCTTCAATTGATACAATTGGGTATTGCTCAGTTAAGTCTTTTAAGAAGTAGTTAAACTCTTCAGAGGTAAACTTTTTACCTTCACCTTTAAGGTCGTAGATATTTGCTTCTTTGTCATAAAACTCAGAGGCAGCACAATCAAGTGCAAGGGTAATATCTTTACCAAGCTCATAACCGGCATTTGCAACAGCCACTTTAATTGCTGCAAGTGCTGCTTCGTTTGATGCAAGGTTTGGTGCAAAACCGCCTTCGTCACCAACAGCTGTTGAATGACCATCTGCTTTAAGCACTTTTGCAAGGCTGTGAAATACTTCAGCACCCATACGCAATGCTTCACGGAAATTAGCAGCACCAACTGGCTGAACCATAAATTCTTGAATATCTACTGAGTTATCAGCGTGCTCACCGCCGTTGATGATGTTCATCATTGGTAGTGGCATAGAGTAAACACCTGGCGTGCCATTTAAGTCAGCAATGTGCTCGTATAGCTCTACTTTTTTAGATTGTGCAGCCGCTTTTGCGTTAGCAAGTGAAACCGCTAAAATAGCATTAGCACCTAGTTTTTCTTTATTTTCAGTACCATCTAAATCAAGCATTACTTGGTCTACATCACTTTGAGCAAGTGCATTTTGACCTTTTAAAGCCGCTGCAATTTCATTATTAATGAAACCTACCGCTTTTAATACGCCTTTACCTAAATAACGAGTTTTATCACCATCACGTAATTCTAATGCTTCGCGAGTTCCTGTAGATGCACCTGATGGTGCAGCAGCACGGCCCCATGAACCATCAGCTAAATATACCTCAGCTTCTACAGTTGGGTTACCACGCGAGTCCATAATTTCACGACCGATTACTTTTACGATTTCTGACATCTTGATTCCTCTATATTCCCAAAATGGTGAGTACGGCTAACCTAGGCCAGCCTTAGAAACAAAAAAGGCCGCGCAATATGCACAGCCTTTTTTAAATTACGAAGACGCTTTTTGGTAGGTATGAGCCGCAGCTACAAACCCTTCAAATAGCGGATGACCATCGCGTGGCGTTGAAGTGAATTCCGGGTGGAATTGCGCTGCAATAAACCAAGGGTGATCTTTATTTTCAATAATCTCTACTAGCTTTTTATCTTCAGATAAACCAGTAAAGCTTAAACCTGCTTGTTCAAGCTGTGCAACGAAGTTGTTATTAACTTCGTAACGGTGACGGTGACGTTCAACAATTTCGTCGCTGCCATACACTTCATGTACTTTAGAGCCAGGCGTTAAATGGCATTTTTGTGCGCCTAAACGCATTGTGCCACCTAAATCAGACTTTTCATCACGTACTTCTACGTTACCCTCAGCGTCTAGCCACTCAGTGATTAAACCAACCACTGGAGCCTCTGAGTTTGCATTAAATTCCGTTGAGTTTGCATCAACTAAACCGGCAACATTTCGTGCGTATTCAATTAGCGCAACCTGCATACCTAAACAAATACCTAAGTAAGGCACTTTGTTTTCACGAGCATATTTAGCCGCTAAAATCTTACCTTCAACACCACGACCACCAAAACCACCTGGCACTAAAATAGCATCTAAGCGAGAAAGAATATCCGTTCCTTTAGTTTCTAAGTCTTGTGAATCAACGTATTGAATATTAATAGTTAAACGATTTTTTAGTCCCGCATGTTTTAATGCTTCGTTTACTGATTTGTATGCATCCGGTAATTCAATGTATTTACCAACCATACCAATTGTCACTTCACCCGTTGGGTTAGACTCTTGATACAATACTTGTTCCCACTCAGCTAAATCAGCCTCAGGCGCGTCTAAATGGAAACGACGACATACAAAGTTGTCTAACTCTTGCGACTTTAATAACGCAGGGATTTTATAAATACTGTCTACATCAGGCAGTGAAATAACGGCTTTTTCTTCAACGTTTGTGAACAATGCAATTTTTGCACGCTCGTTATTTGGCAGCTTACGATCTGAGCGACAAATAAGAATATCTGGTTGAATACCGACTGAGCGTAACTCTTTAACTGAGTGCTGAGTTGGTTTTGTTTTCACTTCACCGGCAGGGCCTAAGAATGGCACTAGCGTTAAGTGAATAAATAGCGCACGTTCACGACCAATCTCTGTGCCCATTTGACGAATAGCTTCGATAAATGGTTGTGACTCAATATCACCTACCGTACCACCAATTTCAACGATTGCTATATCATGGCCTTCTGCGCCATCATAAACACGTTGCTTAATATCATTAGTGATATGAGGAATAACCTGAATTGTTGCGCCAAGATATTCGCCACGTCTTTCACGACGTAGTACATCTTCATATACGCGCCCTTGCGTAAAGTTATTACGGCTGGTCATTTTGGTGCGAATAAAACGTTCGTAGTGACCTAAATCAAGGTCCGTTTCTGCGCCGTCTTCGGTAACGTATACTTCACCGTGTTGAATTGGGCTCATTGTGCCTGGGTCAACGTTGATGTAAGGATCCAGCTTTAAAATGGTAACATCTAAGCCACGGGCCTCTAAAATAGCGGCCAACGATGCTGCTGCAATACCTTTACCCAACGAAGAAACAACTCCGCCAGTAACGAAGATAAATTTTGTACTCATGCGAACCCTAGAATATCAGGAATTAAAAGGAATATAATACCCAAACAAGTGATTTTGGAATATAAACAAGACGGGGCGAAATTGTACCAAAACATAGCTAAGCAATCCAGCTAAAATTGGTAAATCTGTGCACAAAAAACAAACATTTTTTATGTCCCTATTTATTTAGTTTTTTTATCGCATCCCATGCTGCATCCATTTCCTCTAAAGACGCAGAATCAATACATTTACCCTGTGCAATTAAGTAGTTTTGTACCTTTTCAAACCGTGCAGAAAACTTATCGTTGGCACTGCGAAGCAGTTGTTCGGGGTCGCGTTTAACATGGCGCGCTACATTAACAGTAGCAAACAGCAAATCACCTAGCTCTTCTGCTGTATGATCTGAGTATGGGTCATGAGCTAAGGCTTCTTTCACTTCTTCAACCTCTTCACTCACTTTATCAATAGCACCGTGATAAGTCGGCCAATCAAACCCTAACGCAGCGACCCGTTGCTGAATTTTTTTAGCTTTTGTTAAGCTAGGTAAACTGTTTGGTATATCTTGCCAAAGTACTGAGCTTTGGCCTTGGGGTTTAGCCGCACGCTCTTGTGCTTTTATTGCTTGCCACTGCGCAGCTAATTCGGCATCGGTTTTAGGTGTGTCTTGCGCTGAAAATACATGCGGATGACGACGCACCAACTTTTCATTTAACTGTGCCACTACATCGTTAAAATTAAATAATTGCTGCTCTTGTGCTAGTTGCGCATAAAACACGATTTGAAAAAGTAAGTCGCCTAACTCATTTTTTAAATCGCTTAAATTATTCGTTTCAATACAATCAGCCACTTCATAGGCTTCTTCAAGAGTATGCGGCACGATTGACGCAAACGTTTGCTTGAGATCCCAAGGGCATCCGCCCTCAGGGTTTCTCAGTGTTTGCATTATTTCCAGCAGTTGGCTTATAGCCTCATTATTAGCCTGATTACTGCCCTCGTTTTGCACTGTGCACCCCTTCTATCTGGTGTAACTTAGAAAGCACTTTATTTGTGCCTTGTAAGTCATGCACTTCTATTTGCATCACAAAAATAGCCGTTTGAGTGCTATCAACCGTGTTGACATTCATATTGAGCACATTGACTTTTTCATTCGCCAAAGCAGAACTAATATCACGAATTAAACCAGACCGATCGCTGGCTTCAATACGAATAGTTAACGCGTAGGAGCTGCTAATATCATCTGACCAACTTACTGAAATAACGCGCTCTGGGTGCTTGTTTTTTAAATTACTAAACGAGTCACAATCCTCACGATGCACGGCAATGCCACGGCCTTGGGTAATATACCCAATAATTTCATCCCCAGGTACAGGGCGGCAACAGCGAGCAACATGGCTCATTAAACTGCCTACTCCATCAACCACAATACCGTTTTTATCGCCAGTCACTTTACTGGGCGATTTAAAGCGAATAACCGGCTCGTGCTCCGTTCTATCGGTAATAAAGTTGAGCATTTGGTTAAGGCGAATATCGCCTGCACCAATGGCGACCATTAAGTCATCAAGCTCTCTAAAGTTAAAACGCTTTATCGCTGGGTCTAAATCTTTGTAAGTTAACTCTAACTTTTGTAATTCGTTATCAAGGATTTCTTTACCCGCGCTTAAATTTTTATCGCGGTCGAGCTGTTTAAACCAATGGTGGATTTTGGCTCTAGCGCGAGAAGACTTAATGTAACCTAACGACGGATTTAGCCAATCACGACTTGGATTTGGCTGCTTTTGGGTCAGTATTTCAACCTGATCGCCGGTACTTAATTGATGAGTAAACGGCACTATTTTGCCAAATATTTTTGCACCAATACACCGATGCCCTACATTGGAGTGAATGTAGTAAGCAAAATCAAGAGGCGTTGCCCCTAGCGGTAAGTCAAAAATATCTCCACGTGGAGTAAACACATAGACGCGGTCTTCAACCACTTGGTTTTTAAGCTCTTGCGCTAAATCGCTGCCATCAACCACTTCTTCTTGCCATTGCAGTAACTTACGCAACCAGCTAATTTTTTGCTCATAGCCTGAACCACGCCCTGGTAACGCACCTTCTTTGTACATCCAATGTGCGGCAACGCCCAGCTCTGCATCTTGATGCATGTCGTGCGTTCGGATCTGAATCTCAACAGTTTTACCTTCGGGGCCAAATACTACGGTATGAATAGATTGATAGCCATTTTGTTTTGGGGTCGCAACGTAATCGTCAAATTCTTTATTTAAATGGCGCCAATTAGTGTGCACTATGCCTAGGGCACCGTAGCAATCTTGCAGGCGCTCAACCACAATTCGCATCGCGCGTATGTCAAACAGCTGATCAAACTCGTAGTTCTTTTTCGCCATTTTTTTATAAATGCTGTAGATATGTTTTGGCCTGCCGTATACCTCGGCTTTAATACCCGCTTCATGTAGGCGCTGTTTTACTTGCTCAACCATATCAGCCATATACGCTTCACGGGCAAGGCGCTTATCATCAAGTTGTTTAGCTATATTTTTATAAATATCTGGGTGTAAATAGCGAAAAGCTAAATCCTCTAGCTCCCACTTTAATTGGCCAATACCAAGGCGATTAGCAAGCGGTGCAAATATATCCGCAGTCTCTTTGGCTGCAATCACTCGTTCTTCTTCAGCGGCGTCTTTTACGTTGCGTAAATGGCACACCTGTTCGGCTAATTTAATCACCACGGCACGCACATCTTCCACCATAGCAAGCAACATACGGCGAATATTATCGACCTGCACGGTACCATTGCCTTGATGAGCTAACGTACTTATGGTGGCCATTTGCGACACACCCGTTAATAACACCGCAACATGATTTCCTAAATGCTCTTCGACAGCGTCAATGCTCACTACATCATTTAAATAATAAGGGGTTAAATAGGCGGTGGCTAACGAGTCAGCATCTAAATTTAGCTCAACCAAAATCTCCACCATCTCTATGGCGGTATTTTGGCGTTCGCTGTTATCACAAGTTTGGCAAAGTTGCTGCGCTTTATTGAGTAAGCTAATTTTTTCCTGAGACAAATCAAGAGATTCTACGCGTGAAAAAAAATCACCCGCTTTGTCATGTTGATGAGATTGACGTGTCGCTACCATAATGCGCTTTACCTCCGTTGAAATAACGCCATAGTTTCGATATGCCCCGTATGAGGGAACATATTCATTAGCCCTATTTTATTAAGTTCAAAGCCGGCTTGCGAAATAATAGCGCTGTCACGGGCTAAAGTAACAGGGTCGCAAGAGACATATAAAATCGCTTTAAACTGCGTTAATGGAAGCTGCTCTAAAACTGCCATAGCACCAGTGCGAGAGGGGTCGAGTACTAAAATATCTAACTCTTTATTAAACCACGGCGCTTTTTTAATACTCGTGGTTAAATCAAAACAATGAAATTGAGTATTTGTAATAGAGTTAGTGTGCGCATTTTGCGTCGCTAATGCAACCGCCGAAGTAACGCCTTCAATTCCTGTTACTGTTTTAGCCTGCTTTGCTAACACTAAAGAGAAGTTACCAATACCACAAAATAAATCCAGTACATTTTCATCACCTTGTAATGCTAACCAGCTCACCGCTTGAATTAACATTGCCTGATTTACACTCGCATTGACCTGAATAAAGTTATTTAGTCCAAATTCAAATTTTATATCTAACTGATCAAGCTTATAAAATGGCATCGCTAAATGGGCATGATCAATGGTATCGCTATCACTTTGCCACACTAATTGCCAATGATATGCCGAGACACTTTGCTCAACAAACGCTTTATCTGTGGGCGAAATGGCTTTTGTATGACGAATAACAATAAAGTGTTGCTCATCTGCAGCGCATAACTGCAAATGACTTATACTGTGCAGCGCCTTATTATGATTAATTATGTTATCAAATACGTTAAATACCTCTGCAAATACGTCACTTAATACTGGGCAATGATTAATGCTAACAATACTTTTAGAGCCACGTGCTCTATAGCCTACCCGCATTTTTTTTGCTGCTTTGTCGAACATTACGGCAATGCGGGCACTACGTCGGTAATGCGTTGCTTGGCTTAGCAGCGGAGTTTGCCAGTTTAAATCGGTTAATTTTGCAAATTTGGCAAATAATTGATTTACTGCTGCTTGCTTTTCAACGACTTGTTGTGTGGCATCTAAATGCTGTAACTGACAACCACCGCATTGGCTGTAGTGTTCACAAATGGGTGTAGTGCGATATTCACTGGCTTTGAGTATTTTAAGCGTGTCAGCTTGGCTGTAACGTGCTTTATCATCAACTAACTTGGCTTTTACTCGCTCACCAGGTAATGCCCCACTGACAAAACACACTTTATTATTATGCTTAGCAATACCACGTCCGTGGTGATCCATTGCCGTTATATCAAGTTCAAGTGATTGCTGTTGAAGTGGTTTTTTCTTTGCTTTAAATATTTGTGCCATTAGGCATTACCTTAAAAGGTTGATGAATCACGTCTCTACCTAGATACTTTGAGAATAACTATGAGTATGTATATACTCACATTCAATAAAAATGATAATAATGCTCAGATTATGACCAAACTAGGCTTGCGCGATTCTGTTTTAACACTCACCCTGATCCCCACAGTGATCATCGGGCTATTACTAGGTGGTTATTTTACAATAAATCGTTACATTGAGCTTGATGAAATTTTATATCAACAAGGCACAACGATTGCTGAACCTCTGGCTATTGCACTTGAACAGCCTTTACTGGAAAAAAATAAAAAACTGCTTAATCGCATCATTCGCTATACACACAACAAACACTCCCCTTCGATTAAATCGATTGCCATCTTTAATGATAACAACCAACTTATTATAACCAGTAATTATCATCGCTCATTCGACACTTTAATTGAGCAAACGCAATTAAATGGCTTTAAAGCCACCTATGTTCAGCAAAGTGAAGACTTAGTAACCTTTTTCACCCCTATCATTAACCATACAACCCCCAATAGCGACTGGAATACTTCTGAGTTCCAAACCTCATTGGGCACCGTTGTGATTCAGCTTAACCGCGACAAAGCTGTTATTGGCCAACAACGTGCATTATTGGTCAGCGGTATTATTATTATTCTCGCCTTAGTATTAGCCGCTATTTTAGCGCTAAGACTTAGTCGGATGTTTATGACCCCGCTTAATAAGTTAGTACTTGCTACCGACAGATTGATTGAAGGTAAAAGACAAACCGGATTAACTGAACCCATGAATGGCGAGTTTGAGTTATTACGTGAGGGGCTCAATACCATCTCGCATTCTATGGTGATGCAAAAAGATGAAATGCAAAAAAATATTGATCAGGCAACCAGCGATTACCGCGAAACGCTTGAACAATACGAAACACAAAATATCCAGCTCACCATGGCTAAAAAAGAAGCGCAGGATGCTAACCGCGTTAAATCTGACTTTTTAGCTAAAATGAGTCATGAGTTACGCACCCCACTTAACGGGGTTATTGGATTTACCCGTCAGCTTTATAAAACGCCTCTGAATAAAAACCAAAAAGATTACCTTGATACCATAGAGCTTTCGGCTAACAGCTTAATGACTATTATTAGTGACATATTAGATTTCTCCAAGTTAGAAGCAGGAGCCATGGAGCTTGAGTCTATTCAGTTTCAACTGCGCGATAGCGTAAACGAAGTAATGACATTACTAGCACCTAGCGCACACGACAAACAACTTGAGCTTTCTATTTATATTAATCCTCAGGTGCCTGACCACTTAACCGGCGACCCCACACGGTTTAAACAAGTGCTGATTAACTTATTAAGTAACGCTATAAAATTTACTGAAAAAGGCGCGATAAAAGTTGATATTAGCCATCGTTTGCTTGATGAAGAGCGCACCTCTGTCTTGGTGTCAGTCGCAGATACTGGGGTAGGTATTCCAGCAGATAAACAAGACGCGCTATTCACCGCCTTTGGTCAAGCCGACTCCAGTATTACCCGCAAATTTGGCGGTACCGGCTTAGGGCTTATTATTACTAAACATATCGTTGAAGCAATGAGCGGCCGTATTACCTTAAATTCAGCCCCTGGTAGCGGAACTTGTTTTACCTTTAATGGTGTATTTAGATTACCAAATCATGTATTTATCAACGATTTGCCTACCCAGTCATTAATTGGTAAACGTGTTCTTTATTTAGAGCCGCATAAGCATACCCATCATGCTGTTGCCTCATTATTACAAGAGTGGAAAGTTAGTGTCACTCCTTGCTATAACGAAACCGAATTTTTAGAGTGCATAAAAAATTCAGAGATCAATTTTGATATTTGTCTTATTGGTCACATGGCATCAGTTGACGATATGCAGCGTTTAAAAAGCTATGTAAAAGCGGTTAGAGAATCAACCGATTATTTATATTTAATGCTCAATACCGTATCGCACAACATGCGCGAAGCCTTCATCGGCAGCGGCGCTGACGCCTGTTTGAGTAAACCTCTTAATCACCGAAAGCTATGTGAGCTGTTAGCAGCACCTTATCGACTCGACCACCCGGCACATAATATAGAACAGCATGAACAAACCCTGCTGCCACTAAAAGTGTTAGTGGTGGATGATAATGACGCTAATTTAAAATTAATTTACACCCTACTCAACGAGCAAGTTGAATTAATTGATACCGCGCATAATGGGTCACAAGCGTATAGTTTAAGCAAAAGCCATAAATATGATGTGATTTTTATGGATATTCAAATGCCTATAATGGATGGTATTACAGCCTGTAAACTCATTAAAGAGTCATCTTTGAATGAAGATACGCCTATTATTGCCGTAACTGCGCATGCACTTAATAGTGAAAAAGAACAGTTATTGAAAGATGGTTTTGAAGGTTATTTAACTAAGCCTATCGATGAAGATATGCTAAACCAGATTATTTGCGATCATAGCCCGCAATTACCAGTGAGTCGTGATAAGTCAAAAAGCACATTTGAACATAGCCCTGCTCCTTTTGATAGCACTCGCCTTGACTGGACGCTGGCATTGCAACGTGCAGGCGGTAAAGCAGAATTAGCCAATGAAATGCTTAATATGTTACTGCTAAGCGTGCCCGAAACCCTAAACTTACTAAATCAAGCAATAACCAGCGAAGATTGCCCTCAAGTACTTAGCGTTATCCATAAATTTCATGGCGCATGCTGCTATACAGGTGTACCAAAATTAAAAACATTGGCTGAAACGATCGAAACATCACTTAAAAATGAATGTACGCTTGAGAATATTGAGCCCGAGTTATTTGAGTTGCAAGACGAGCTTGAAAACTTACTTGTTGATGCCAACATTGATATCACTAATAAATAAGCTCGTCTTTAATATCGTTAATTATAACTCTACGCGCGAGCTTCAAGCATTAAGCGTTTCATATCACGAACCGCTTTATCTAAACCGTCAATGGCTGCGCGGGCAATAATAGCGTGGCCAATGTTTAGCTCATAAATCTCTGGCATCGCCGCAATTGGTTTTACATTGTGATAATGCAGACCATGGCCAGCATTAACAATTAAACCAATACTGGCTGCATATTTCACCCCTTGGCGAATGTGCTCAAGCTCTTTGGCAGTGTCTTCATCGTTGGTGGCATCTGCGTAAGCCCCAGTGTGAATTTCAACATAAGGTGCACCACACGCTTTTGCTGCATCTAACTGCGCTTTATCAGCATCAATAAACAGCGATACTTTAATTCCAGCTTGCGTTAATGTTTTAGTTGCAGCGGCTATTTTATCGATATTGCCTGCCACATCTAAGCCCCCTTCAGTGGTAAGCTCTTCACGTTTTTCAGGCACTAAGCATACATATTCAGGTTTAACCTCAAGTGCAATAGCAATCATTTCATCGGTTACTGCGGTTTCAAGGTTCATACGTGTTTGAATGGTTTTAGCCATTACATACACATCGCGGTCTTGAATGTGTCTGCGGTCTTCGCGTAAATGAATAGTAATGCCATCAGCACCGGCATGCTCTGCAACACTGGCTGCATGGGCAGGATCAGGATAAGAAGTGCCTCGTGCTTGGCGAAGCGTTGCAATATGATCTACGTTCACGCCTAGAAGAATATCTTTCATTTTTGTACCTGTGAAATTTGTTTATTGAGAGGCCGTAAATAATTCACGACTTTTTAATGGCTTGTTGCCCAACAATGGTTTTAATAAATAACGACTTAATTGCTTTGCCATATATAACACATCCGCTTGGCTAAAGTCATGATTTGCTATAGCATTGAGTTGTGAACCAGTAAACCCAGAACGCGAGTCGTGTTGCACCGCAAAGCCCACTTCTGCAAAGTAGCTATACGTTTGCGTGTCATCAATTGGCTCACCATCCGCATCAAAACTAAAATCAACCCCATAACCTAGTAGCTCTAGCAATTGAAACTCATAAGAGCGAAGCACTGCTTGCATGTCAGTCCCGCTATTAAGGTTTTCTAGGTGAGTTTTATAAAGTTGAAAAACCTGATCAATGGGTTCATTAATCGGCACAATTCGGTTGGTTAATTCATTTAAATAAAAGCCACAGTAAAGCTTATCACCGGTTAAAAATAACGGATTACCATGAAGCTCAAATTTATTGATGTACTTTAAATCGTATTTGCCATTGTAATGGACGAGTAAGGCTTGAAATGGTTGGAGTTGGGCTTTGTATTTAGTGGCCTGGCGGCCACTAACTCGTGCGAGCATTCTAAGCTGGCCAACACCTTCTACTAGCATATCGAGCATTACTTGCGAGTCGCTATATGGACGCCGATGTAATAAATAAGCTTTATAGAAATCGCTGTCCATAAATTATGCTGCGTATAAAATGTTAATCTTCACCGTAACCTAAGCTTCTTAAGGCACGCTCATCGTCAGCCCAGCCCGATTTAACTTTAACCCACAGTTCTAAAAACACTTTATTTTCAAGCATTTCCTCTAAGTCTTTACGCGCTTCACGGCCGATTACTTTTAGCTTTTCGCCTTTGTTACCAATTACCATGCGCTTTTGCGTTTCACGCTCAACTAGTATCAGGCCATTAATATGCCAAATACCGTTTTCTTGCCATTTAAACTGCTCTATTTCCACAGTCACTGAATACGGTAACTCTTCACCCATAAAGCGCATTAGCTTTTCACGGATAACTTCAGCCGCCATAAAGCGCATTGAGCGGTCAGTTACGTAGTCATCAGGAAAATAAAATTCGCACGGTGGTAAGCGCTTAGTCACTTCTTCTTTGATCAGGTTAATGTTTTTACCCTGAGTCGCAGATACGGGCATAATACCAACAAAATCAAACTTATCGCCTAAAAACTTCATATGTGGAAGTACAAGGTCGCGATCTTTCACTTGGTCAATTTTGTTAATAACTAACAATACCGGCTTGCCACTTTGGCTTACTTTGTTAAGTACCATGTCGTCATCGGCATTCCAATGAGTGCCTTCAACCACAAAAATGATCAGCTCAACATCACCAATTGAGCTAGACGCTGCACGGTTCATTAAACGGTTAATAGCACGCTTTTCTTCAACGTGCAGGCCTGGGGTATCGACGTACACCGCTTGGTGCTTACCCTCAGTATGAATACCCATAATACGGTGGCGCGTGGTTTGTGGCTTACGTGAGGTAATACTGACTTTTTGCTCAATAATTTCATTAAGCAGTGTTGATTTACCCACATTAGGACGGCCAACAATCGCAACCATGCCACAAAATGTGTCTATTTCGCCTTCATGAGGCTGTATTAAGGTATCAAGATTCATTTTTAAGTATCTTCAATGCTTTTTCGGCCGCTTTTTGTTCGGCTTTACGCCGTGAGCTGCCAACAGAAATAATGCTATCCATTCCATCAACGATACATTCAACCGTGAATGTTTGATTGTGTGCCTGACCTTTAGTATCAACTACGGTGTAGCCTGGTAATGATAGCTTACGAGCTTGCAAATACTCTTGCAGCAGGGTCTTAGGATCTTTTTGGTTAAGCCCTGGTGAAATAGCATCTAAACGTGATTCATACCACGCTAAAATAAGCTCGCCGCAGCGATCTATGTCTGAATCTAAAAATACAGCGCCAATAATAGCTTCAACTGCATCCGCTAGGGTTGACTCGCGTCTAAAACCACCACTTTTTAGCTCGCCAGGACCTAAGCGTAGGTAATCACCAAGCTCAAATTCAAGGCCAAATTCAGCTAAAGTCTGGCCGCGAACTAAAGTCGAACGCATGCGGCTTAAATCGCCTTCGCGTGCTTTAGGAAATTTAGCGTACAGTGCATTGGCAATGACAAAGCTCAAAATTGAGTCGCCCAAAAATTCGAGTCGCTCGTTATGTTGACCTTTGTGGCTGCGATGCGTCATTGCTTGCTCAAGTAACCCTTGATCAGCAAATGTGTAGCCAATTCTTTTGTATAACTCTGTTACATTTTTTTTCATTGTTACTGAATATTACCTAGGCGTTCAAAACGAACACCAGTTGGAACCCATCCTGGTAAAATGTCATCTGGGCCATTATCAAATTCAAAACTCATCCATATAAAGACAGCTTTACCCACCAAGTTTTCTTTTGGTACAAAGCCCCAAAAGCGACTATCTTGGCTGTTATCGCGATTATCACCCATCATAAAGTAATGATCAGCTGGAACCACCCATTCATCCGCAGGTGTGCCCAATTGCTGGTAGTAACGCCCCTTACGTTCAGGCGATTTTGGGTTGATTAAAATGTCATGGTTAGTCGTGGTTAAATCTTCATTTAAACGCGCTAAATCCATTGGGCCTTGCTTAAATTCATTATCATTAATTAATTTAAAATCAATTTTATTGAATTCATTACAAAGAAGTGCGCCCTTTTGAACTTCGCCTTCTTCGCATTTTGGTTGAATATATAAACGCTTATCACGATAAACAATTTTATCGCCAGGTAAACCTATAGCACGTTTAATATAGTCCACTCTCTCATCTAACGGGTATTTAAAAACAACAATATCGCCACGCTCTGGTTCGCTTACATCCACTAATTGGCTGCGCCATACTGGGTCTTTAATCCCATAAGAATACTTTTGCACTAAAATAAAATCACCCACTAATAAGGTGGGCATCATTGAACCCGATGGGATCTGAAACGGCTCAAAAATAAATGATCTAAAAATAGTGATAGCAGCAATCATCGGAAAAATCGACTTTGCTGTTTCAGTAATCATTGGCTCAGGCGCAATCAATGCTGCGGTTTCTTCATCAAGTTGACCTCCGGCAGAAGTTTGAGCAATTGCTAAACGTTCCTGCCTTTTAGGGGCAAACATTAAGTGATCTATTAACCATATTAGACCTGAGCCTAAAGTTAACAACACCAATAAAACTGAAAAGTAGCCAGCCATTTATTATCCTTTATTTTTATTTACCAACTTTCAAAATGGCTAAGAACGCTTCTTGAGGCACTTCAACGTTACCAAGTTGCTTCATTCGTTTTTTACCATCTTTTTGTTTTTGAAGTAATTTTTTCTTACGGCTCACGTCACCACCGTAACATTTAGCGATTACGTTTTTACGTAGTTGCTTAACAGTTGTTCGAGCGATTACATGTTGTCCAATCGCTGCCTGAATCGCAATATCAAACATTTGACGTGGTATAAGTTCTTTTAACGCATCAGCAAGCTGTCGACCACGTGATTGTGCGCTGTCGCGGTGAACAATGATAGCCAATGCATCCACACGCTCGCCATTGATAAGTATATCTACACGTACCATGTCTGAAGTTTGGAAATGCTTAAAGTTATAATCAAGCGAGGCAAAACCACGGCTTGTTGATTTTAGCTTATCAAAGAAGTCCATTACCACTTCAGCCATTGGCAGTTCATACGTTACTGCAACTTGCTTACCGTGATAACTCATTTTAGTTTGCATACCGCGCTTATCAACACATAAGGTGATTACGCTGCCTAAGTACTCTTGTGGAACTAAAATATTAGCTTCTACAACCGGCTCACGTATCTCTAAAATATCGTTAACTGGTGGAAGATCAGACGGGTTATCAATTTGCGTCGTGCCCTCTTTAGTTACCACCTCGTAAATAACCGTTGGTGCCGTGGTGATTAAATCAATGTCGTATTCACGCTCTAAACGCTCTTGGATAATTTCCATGTGTAACATGCCCAAGAATCCACAACGGAAACCAAACCCTAACGCAGTTGAATTTTCTGGTTCAAAGAATAACGAGGCATCGTTTAAGCTAAGTTTGTTAAGGGCATCGCGGAATGACTCGTAATCATCAGAGGCTATTGGGAACATACCCGCATAAACTTGCGGCTTAATTTTTTGAAAACCAGGTAAGCGCAGTGGTGCCGCATTTTTTTGATGAGTAATGGTATCACCCACCGGTGCACCATGTATTTCTTTGATACCAGCAATAACAAAGCCTACTTCACCAGTGCGTAAAACACCGGTGTTAGTTTGTTTAGGCGTAAAAATCCCCACATGATCTGCGGTATGTACGTTTTCGTTTGACATGATTTTAATTTTGTCGCCCGCGCGAAGTTCGCCATGTTTGATACGCACTAGCGATACAACGCCTTGGTACGGGTCAAACCAAGAATCGATAATTAGCGCTTGTAATGGCGCGTCTTTATCACCAACTGGTGGCGGTACATCTTTAACGATCATTTCAAGTACTTCAGCAATACCTACACCTGTTTTGGCGCTACATTGCACCGCATCAAGGGCATCAATACCAATAATGTCTTCAATTTCTTCGGCTACACGTAATGGATCAGCTTGCGGTAAATCAATTTTATTAAGTACCGGTATAACTTCTAAGTCCATTTCAATGGCGGTGTAACAGTTTGCTAATGTTTGCGCTTCTACGCCTTGACCAGCATCAACAACAAGCAGTGCCCCTTCACAAGCCGCTAACGAACGCGATACTTCATAGGTAAAGTCAACGTGCCCAGGGGTGTCGATAAAGTTAAGTTGGTAAGTTTCACCATCATTCGCTTTATAATTTAAGGTTACACTTTGTGCCTTGATGGTAATGCCACGTTCACGTTCAATATCCATTGAATCCAGAACTTGCTTCTGCATTTCACGGTCGGTTAAACCACCACAAACTTGGATCAAACGGTCAGAAAGGGTCGATTTACCATGGTCAATGTGGGCGATGATCGAAAAATTACGGATATGCTTCATAAACTGGATTCTAAACTTCTATTTTAAAGGACTAAGGTCATATGCCTAAATAACTTGAAAATACTTGCTGTGTATTTTCAAGTTACTGTGGCATAAAAACGCAATTTTACATTTAATTGGCGTCAATCACCATCTATTTGAGTTAAAGGGAGGCTAATTGGATGAATTTTTATCACTTTTATCTCATGTCTTAATGATTTCACCCATGTTTTAGCAATTAAAAAGCCGGTGATCCCACCCAATATCGCGGCTAAAATTTGCCAGCCTTCGGCTAACAATATCAATTCACTGGCTATTAAAGCGAATATTAAACTCAAAAACAAAGGCAGCATGTAAACTGCAAAGGCATGCTTTACAACATGGCTATCATCCAATGACAAAGTTACTTTTTGGCCTATTTCTAACTGTGTTTCAAATTTATAAGGTAATGTTTTTTTGGCGGTACCAAATAACTTACTAAACACTTGTGAGCCACAACGTCCATTACAGCCTTCACAGGCCTGTTTTTGTTGGGCTTCTAAATGCGCAACGTGGCCACTAAGGGCCACGACGGTTAACGTTTGTTCAATCATAGTTTAGTTACTTATAATGCCCGCGATACAGACTCAGCAATGGCTTTGGCACTCATGGTTGGAATGTTTCCCACCACAGAGACATCAAAATTTCCGCCGTTGTGTACATAAATCGTAGTTGCCCCTGAGGTGAGAGCACCGCTTAAACGCTTACCCGGTAGTGGTCGTTGTACAAACACAGATACTTCAACAAACCCATCAGAAAATAAATAATAGTCTGTTAATTCATTATTTAAGTCGAGCTTATGCCTGTCTGACTTAAGTAATTCAAACCCCTCAGGTAACCAGCCAATAGTCCAATTCATGGCATTCGCTTTAGTTTGTTCATCAATTGAATTGGCAGGTAATGGGGTTGGAAAGTTACGATTAAGCACTTCTAATAATAAGTTTGCCGGTTGCTCAGTCACGCTAATATGAGTGAGCTGTAATTGCTCAAGCGCTTCACCTTGATGATTAACATACGCCGCTTTTAATAATAACGACGACTCAGTATCAATCCATATCCAATAGTTGTATTTGTCTTCGTTTTTAGATTCAATTCGAACTAATTGCGCGGGACGCCCAGCAATACGGCCTTTACCACCAAGCACAAAATCATAATGCGCACTTAAGCGGTTAATATCTTTAAAAAGCACTTCAGGAATAGGGCCGGCAATTGAGTCGGTTGTTAATGAATACGGCTCTGATTGTGGCTCAAAATAGGTAACTTGGTTGTCAATGCGGATCATTTCAAGGCCAGCACCGTTGAGTAAACTCAAATGCTCAAGCTCAACGTCCCCCTGTTTAGCATGCACCCAACGGTAGGGCTCCATACTTTTGCCTTTAACAACAACAAAAGAGGCATCAAAATTACGTGTATGAACTGCACTGGCCATTTCAAGCAGTAAATCTTTAGCGGGGTTTGTGTCATTGGCGAAAGCATTAAAACTTAACACCAACGACATAACAAAAGTTATTACTTTCATCTAATTAGTTTTTTTCCTCTTGTGACGTTTCATCTGTTTTCGCAGTTTTCAACGAATGAGCCACACGTGCTTGACGCTGGTGTTCAAGTACTAGAGCGCCAATACGTTGCTGTTGAAGCTCTCGTAAGCCTTTCTCTGCGTTCTCTAGCGCCGGTGCTGATGAATAACTCACTGGCGATGCCATGCCGGTTAACGGCGTGGTTTGTAATAAAGGAATTTCGTTTTGCACAGCATCTTCACCTTGCGGCAAGGTGTTCACGCCAACAATAGTAAACATTGCCACGCTAGCTGCAATTGCTAACTGCGCAACCGGCTTGCGCCAATTAAACGCCACGATTTTATTATCGGCTTCAGTATTTACCGGCTTTGCCACACTTTCAGACTGGCTAAAGTCTGCATAAACCGGCTCACTATCAAGTGCTAACGAAATGCGATCGCTAATATCAAAATCCATATTTTTGTTGTTTTCTTTAGCTCGCATTGCATCACCGATTAACGCGTAACGGCCAAATGTAGCTACATCAGCAGATGCAATCTCGGCATCATTTAATGCTTGCTCACCGTCAAGTAATGCTGATAACGATTCGTTATCTAAGCGGTTAACGTGTGCTTTTGTCATACTAAGACTCGCCTATTAATGGGTTTAATTTGTTATCAATTGCTTCACGGGCACGAAAAATACGCGAACGCACCGTCCCGACTGGGCAATCCATCACCACGGCTATTTCTTCATAGCTCATCCCCTCAATTTCTCTAAGGGTAATCGCGGTTTTTAGATCTTCAGGCAAACTATCAATCGTATTAAAAATAACAGCGCGTACTTCTTCGCTTAATAGTAAATTTTCAGGTGATGCGTTTGAACGCATTGAATCAGCACCCTCATAAAACTCGGCATCGTCAGCATCTATATCATTTGCTGGCGGTTTACGCCCTTGAGCCACTAAGTAATTTTTAGCACAATTAACGGCGATACGGTAAAGCCAAGTATAAAAAGCACTGTCACCACGAAAGTTTGGAAGGGCACGATACGCTTTAATAAACGCCTCTTGTGCTACATCAGCAATGTCACCCTGATTTGATACATAACGTGAGATCAAACCGGCAATCTTGTTCTGATACTTCTTAACTAATAGGTTAAAGGCGTTTTTATCTCCCTGCTGAACCCTTTTCACTAACGCTAAATCTAATTCCTGCTCGCTCATTCGAGCCGGTACTCCTCTGATTGATTCTTGCTTATTATTCATAGTGTCGCCATTGTTCACACCTACTCTGACCCTTAGATGAATAAAAAGTTCTGCTTCATATTGTTTTTTTATAAAATAGCTAAAAAATTACGTATTTATACGCTAAAACCACTTCGTGGTAGTGCTACAAATATGGTACAACTATAAGTATTAAAAATAAATATTGCTCTATCTGAGCATTGTAACCGCAAAGTACCTCACAGATGAACCAAAATAAACATCACATTACCGATGTCGCTATTATTGGTAGCGGCGCAGCAGGCTTATCACTTGCTTTATCTTTGGCTAATTACTGTAACGTTACCGTAATTAGTAAAGGTGAATTAACCGAAGGTTCTACTCTTTATGCCCAAGGCGGAATTGCCGCTGTTTTTGATAAAAAAAATGACAGTATAGAGTCTCACGTTGAAGATACCTTAGACGCCGGTGGCGGTTTATGCGACAGAGAGGCGGTTCATTACACTGCCAGCAATGCTCATGACTGCCTGCAATGGCTGATTGACCAAGGCGTGCCTTTTGATATGGAGTTTGATAGCAAAGGTAAAGAGCGCTTTCATTTAACTCGTGAAGGTGGGCATAGCCACCGACGCATTTTGCATGCAGCCGATGCCACAGGCAAAGCTGTGCAAACAACCTTGATTAGCCAAGTTCAAGCGCATAGCAATATCACCTTGTTAGAGCATTACAACGCGATTGATTTAATTACCGATAAAAGTATCGGCAAAACGGGTTCACATGTTCATGGCATGTATGTGTGGAATAAAAAAGCCAAAAAAGTAGAAACAATTGGCGCAAAATTTGTTGCCCTAGCAACGGGTGGCGCAAGTAAAGTATACCTTTATACCTCTAACCCTGATGTTTCTAGCGGTGATGGTATTGCCATGGCATGGCGTGCAGGGTGTCGCGTTGCTAATATGGAATTTAATCAATTTCATCCAACCAGTCTTTATCACCCTGAGTTGCAAAACTTTTTAATTACCGAAGCAATGCGTGGTGAGGGAGCCTATTTAAAACGCCCAGATGGCACGCGATTCATGAAAGAGTTTGATGAGCGAGAAGAACTCGCCCCGCGCGACATAGTCGCGCGCGCTATCGATTTTGAAATGAAGCGCCTTGGTGCAAATTGCTTATATTTAGATATTAGCCACAAAGACAAAGATTTTATTATTGAACACTTCCCAACGATTTACGCCAAATGTTTAAGCGTAGGGCTTGATATCACCAAGGAGGCAATTCCTGTTGTCCCTGCTGCGCATTATACCTGTGGCGGCGTTATGACCGACTTTAATGGCAAAACCGACTTAGCTAATTTATACGCTGTAGGTGAAGTGGCTTACACTGGGCTGCACGGTGCTAACCGTATGGCAAGTAACTCATTATTAGAGTGCATTGTATTTGCCCATGCAGCAGCAAAAGACATTTTGAGTAAAATAGAGACCGCTCCTGCACTGGTTGAGTTACCTAGTTGGGATGAAAGCCGCGTATCTAACTCAGATGAAGAAATCGTGATCACCCATAACTGGCATGAGCTGCGATTATTTATGTGGGATTATGTTGGGATTGTGCGCTCAACCAAACGACTTGAACGCGCGCTTCATCGTGTTGAACTATTACAGCAAGAAATCCACGATTACTACGCGAACTTTAGAGTGAGTAATAACTTACTTGAGTTACGTAACTTAGTTCAAGTAGCCGAGCTTATAATTAGAAGTGCTATGGAACGTAAAGAAAGTCGCGGACTGCACTTTACCATTGACTACCCAGAGCAAAACGAAAATCCAACGCCAACTATTTTGACTCCAAAGCGCAATTAATTGCCGCAAGTGTTGCCCGTTTTAAACGCGCATAGCTTTGCTCATCAACACTATTGGCTGAGATAATCAGCCAATAGTTTTCACTAAAGCCATTAATATACAACCACACACTGCGACCAAGTAATCGGCTTTGCTTACCAATAACCCCTTGAATTAGCAGCTTTTCATTCTCAAAACGAAATTGATTTGGCTCTAATAATATAACGCCCTGCTCTGGCTGAGCAGCCACGATTTTTCGCCAAACGATAATGCCAGCAACGATATTAAGCGCAATGCAAAAAAGAGTTGCCAAAATAGAAGTGGTAAATAAGCATAATATTAAAGTTAGCACACAAAAAAAGACCACAATCTGTTTGTGGTCTGTCTGATTATTTGTGACGGTAAACCTATACACGAACTCGGTCTAAAATTAGCTCAACCATACTGTTTAGCTCAACGTCTTTACATTTTTCATGGCCCATAAACCAAGCAAATAAATCTGGGTCTTCTTGTGTTAATAAGCGCTGAAAAGTCGCCTGCTGTTTAGCATCTAACGAATCATAAGCTTCTTCAACAAACGGCATAAACAAAACATCTAGTTCTAACATGCCACGGCGGCAAGCCCAACGGATACGTGCTTTACTATGTATTTCAACCATTTTAAACCTCATATTTAATTAATTCGAGTTTAACAAATGCACGTTAATTTAACAGCACTAAATTATAAAAAAACAACGCTTGTTGGTGGCTGTACCATCGGCTTTAACTACGTTATTATGTGGTTTCATTTGTTATTGCAAAGAAGGTGTTTATGTCTCTGGTTTATGCATGTCCTTTATCACATCAGGTTATTAGCCTCTCAGGCACAGATAAATTATCTTACCTACACGGACAAATCACTCAAGATCTCAATAAAATCAACAACAACAACTTTTTGTGGACAGGTCACTGTAGCGCAAAAGGTAAGCTGTGGGGTGTATTTAAGCTATTTTCTTACCAGCAAAACTATTATTTAACCGGATCAAGTGCTGAAGTAGAACGCTCACTGGCTGAGTTAAAAAAATACGCTGTATTTGCAAAAGTTGAAATTAATAAAGCCCCAGAGCGATTAATTGGTTTATTAGGTGATGACCTAACTGATTTGCTTACGCAACTTGATATTCACTTTAGTGACGATGCCACAGCATGCGACTTTGCTAACGGCAAAGCCCTTAAACTTGCGCCAAACCGCGTTTTACTTATGGTTGATAGCCAATTTTGCTTACCTGATGAAGTATCTACCCTCGACAACGACGCTATGTGGCAACAGGCCTCACTGCTAGCTGGTGAGCCTCAGTTAAGCGTTGATGCAATTGATGAATATGTGCCGCAAATGGTTAACCTTCAAGCCATCAATGGCATCAGTTTTAAAAAGGGTTGCTACACCGGCCAAGAAACCGTCGCACGTATGAAATACTTAGGTAAAAATAAACGTGCCATGTATATCGTTACAGGGCAAAGTGAAGGATTGCTCGATGCACCCGATATCGAAACCCAGTTAGGTGAAAACTGGCGCCGCGCGGGCAAACTTATTGCGCAAAGCTTTAATGAAAAAACACACACTTTAACTGGCTTAGTTGTGTTGCCAAACGATACTGACACCGCTCAGGTTCTTCGTGCAAAACATACCCCTTCGGTAGAGCTAAACATTCTGCCTCTACCTTACTCTCTTGAAGATGAATAATAGGAATGACTATGATCGTTGCAGCAAATAAAGTGGTAAAAATGCATTACTCTGTACTAGATAATGACGGCAATACCATTGATAACTCATTTGGCGGTGAGCCATTAATTTTTATCGTTGGTACGGGTTACCTGATCTCAGGACTTGAAAACGCGCTGCAAGGCAAACAAGCTGGCGATACACTAAGTGTAAAAGTTGAACCTGAAGAAGGTTACGGTGAGCGTCATGATCACCTCATGCAAGCCGTGCCAAAATCAATGTTTGAAGGCATGGACATTGAAGTGGGCATGCAATTTCGTGCAACCACCGATGACGGCGACCAGTCAGTCATGATCATCGATATTCAAGACGAAGAAGTGATTGTTGATGGTAACAACCCACTCGCTGGTATTACGCTCAATTTTGATGTAGAGATTTTAGAAGTACGCGATGCAACGGCTGAAGAGCTTGAGCATGGCCATGTACATGGTGAAGGCGGTTGTGGTCACGATCACTAAACCCTAACCCAGTAATAAAAAAAGCGCCTCAGGCGCTTTTTTTATAGCATATTATTATGCGTACGTAATTTAACTTGAGGCTCTGCTGCAGGTGCTTCGCCAGGGGTTATTTTATCTTCAAGCGCAGCAACTAATCCTGCTTGGTCATTAGTCCCTAAGCGGTATTGGCTGCCATCTTTAAGCGTTAATTGCACGGCACTAAAGCCTGATACTGAATAAATCCAACCATCATGTGTAATGCGAATACCAATACCGTGACGGTATGAGTTTTGTACTGCTTTTACGTCAACTATGTCCTCTAGTGCTAATTTTTGACCCGCAACGCCTGGACCAAATGCCCAGCTAATATGGGCTTCATCAACTTTAATGGTTAAACCATGAAATAAAAAACCCACCAGCAATAAAATACCTGCAAATACCATTAACGGCACATCGGCACCCATTAAATTCCATGCAAGTGCAACAAAACCACCTATCCATGCCAATACTACAAATATAAATACCGCATACTGCTTATGCTGATACATAACACTCTCAATTAAAAAGTTAAAAAATTAAAAACTGTATACTAACGTTGCGCTGAGCTCTGAATCATATTTAAGCTTATCTTCTTCAGGCTTAGAGTTATAACGGTACATATAAGCAAACTTGAGCGATACAGCCCCAACCACTTGGCTAATTAAGGCGGTTTCTGACTTTAACCGTGAGTTAAGCCCAGATAAAGACTGCTCTATACTAATGTCTTGGTTAAATCGGGTGCGCTTAGATACTAATCGCTCCCATTGCATGGCAATACGTAACAAGTAACCCATTTTGTCTTTATCGTCTTCGCTTATTGTTGACTCATCATCAGCAACGGAGCGATATAAACCAGGGCCAATATCTATATCTACTTTGTTTTTAACCCCTTGATAAATACGTGCACCATAGCCGGTTGCCACCGTACTTTTAAAATCCAGACCGCTAAATTCATCCTCTTCATAATCGCCATAAATAAAGAAAGACGAATTTTTAACACCAACTTTATAGTTACCCTGCGCAGAAACAAACACGCGATTAGCCGTAACATCCGACTGGCCCGTTTCTTCATTTTCGTCACGTTTGTATAAGGAATCTATTTTGAATTGATTACGCCAGTTTTCAAAATCTTGGTAAAGATTACCTTTGAGTTTAAAACTGGTTGAGTTGGTATTACCTTTACTTAAAATAAAACCAAACTCGGTATCACCATAAAGTACTTCGCCTTTGTGTAGCTCATGAATTTCTTCATCGGAGAGCTCCCCATATTGATGAAAATCTTCAAAGGGATCCACTGCCCAGCTGTAGGAGCTAAATAATAAAAGCAGTAATACAACGTACTTTCGCAAAATACATTCTCTTGCAAATGGTAATAATGAAAAGGGGCCGAAAAAGTTATTCACTTTCTTTCCATAAAATATGGCAAAAAGGCGCGTCTTTATCACGGCTAATTAAAATTTTCGCAAATAAGACGTCTTCGTTATCAAACTCAAGGCCCACTAATACTTGAATAAAATGCTCAGGCTCTATTTCTAGTGCAACAAAATCTTGCCACTGTTCATCGGGCTCATCTTCTTCAATAAAGCCAAGTTCTTCACGATGCAGGTTAAATTCTTCAACATCTTTATCACTCAGGTTGTTGGGAGCCAGCTCCAAAAAAATATCATAAGCTTGATGGGTTGCTTCTTCTACCGTAAATAAACGTGGACCTGACATGAGTGGTTAACCTCTGAGCTTTTAAGTTGGCGCCATAATATCAAAAGTTGTTAGTGTTTTGATAAAAAAAACACGTTAAATACTGACTTTTTTACTTTTACCTAATACTTATAGATATTAATGGATTGGTTAGCATTAGGGTCTGTTGACTTTTAAAGATTAAATTTGCCTTGAAAGATAACAGACCGCAATTGCATTAAAAAATTCACTTTGTTTTTTATTCATCTTCACCCACTTTACTTAGCACAAATAAAAACATAAGCTCAAGTAACAGGTCAGAGGAGTGCAAGATGATAAAACTAGAAAAAAAACAGGGCATTGCCACCGTCACATTAAATCGAGTAGAAAAACAAAATGCCTTAAGCTTTACTATGTTTATTGAGCTTAACAAGGTGATTAAAAATATTAAAAAAGATGCCAATATTCGTGCGGTTGTATTAACCGGTGAAGGCGAACACTTTTGTGCAGGGCTTGATATTAACGCGGTTATGGCCTCGCCAATGAATATTATAAAACTCCTATTTAAATGGCTTCCTGGTAATCAAAATTTAGCGCAAAAAGTAGTACTTGGTTGGCAATCATTGAGTGTGCCTGTTATTGCCAAAATAAACGGAAATTGCCTTGGGGGTGGATTGCAAATAGCACTGGGTGCCGATTACCGGATTGTTCACCACGATGCCAAACTCGCCATTATGGAAGCGCGCTGGGGGTTATGCCCAGATATGGGCGCTAATGTTATGCTTTCAGGCTTAGTAAAACGCGACCAAGCGCTTTGGTTAGCAAGTCACGCAAATCCAATAAACGCACAACATGCTTTTGAACTAGGTTTAGTAACCAAAATAACCGACGATACAGATAAAGCAACTAAAGAGATGCTTGATACACTGCTAGCGCGCTCACCTGACACATTAGCCGCAATAAAGCGTGTAACTCAACAAAGCTATAAAGCTCCTGCTCGAAAAATACTCGCTAAAGAAACATGGAGCCAAATTCGCTTACTGATCAACCCTAATACTAAAAAAGCCATTGCTAAAGCTAAAGGGAAATCTGATATTGAGTTTACAAACGCCAAGCGCTGGTAACATTGATGGTAATACTAAGGCACAATGCATAAAACAGCGTTATTTGTTAAAGTTAGGCTCCTCTATTCTAGTGAGCCAAATTAATGAAATACCTACTAAGTAGCGCAATTATTTTATTGTGCTTGGCAACAAGCAAATTCATTATGCATCTTCTTGATGCAAGTTTTCCTGCTCCTCTACTCGCCATGGTTTTGCTGCTAACGTTACTGTTATTAGGCATAGTTAAAGAACATCAACTCGCCCCCTGCGCATCACCTATTTTGAATGTAATGCCTATTTTCTTTATTCCTGCAGGCGTCGGTTTTATAGAACATTTAGGGCTGATTAAATCACATTGGCCTTTCTTAACTGCGGTCATCTTATTAGTCCCACTCAGTAGTTTAATTTTAGTGGCAAGCCTAGTGGGCTACTTTAAAGGCAGAGCTAATAATGACTAACTTAACCACTAGCATAAACCCCAGCCTATGGTGGTTAACCGTGCCATTTATTATTATTCTCTTTATTGCGCTAAGAGCGGTTAATCTTAAAATAAACCAGAGTATTTTAAAGTCATTAACCAACCCTGTTTTTTTAAGCATTGGCATTATTGCCCTACTGTTAGTTAACCTTAAATTACCTTATTCACAATTTGCCTCACATAGTCAGTTACTAAGTTGGCTATTAGAGCCGGCCATAGTTGCTTTAGCCTTGCCGCTTTATCAGCAATTTATGCACGTACGTAAAAACTTACTATTAATTGTCGCTACTTGCAGTATAGGTATTGTTAACGCCACACTAGTGGCTTTTGTATTAAGTATTTTATTTGCTGTGCCCTCACAATTGAGCGCCTCTGTTGCGGCACTCAGTGTAACAACCCCTATTACACTGCTGGTTACTGACTCATTAGGAGGAATTAGCTCACTTGCCGCTGCCATGGTTATTTTTATTGGTTTATTGGGGGCTTTATTTGGCTTTATATTGCTCAAATTAGTTAAGATTTATAACTTTGAGGCACAAGGAATTGCAATCGGTACCGCGTGCCATGCAATTGGTACCGCGGCAGCTATTGCCGAACACCCAAAAATAGGCGCATTTTCATCAGTGGCTATGGCACTCAGTGCATTATTAACCGCAGTGATAGTACCACTATTATATCCAATTTTAGTTAACACTTTGTTATAGTAAGCGGATAACAGTATCGCTAAAAATAGAGCCCAGCATGATCAGTTCCGAAATTCAGCAATTTGAAAAGTACTACGCCCTACTTACCGAGTATTTAGTTACCTACAGTATGCAAATAGTGGGCGCTATTTTTATTCTACTCGTTGGCCTGTGGGTCGCTAAAAAGCTCGCCGAAGTTGTAGCAAACTTAATGACCCGCCACAACATTGATATCACCCTGACTAATTTTGTCAGTAATGTTGTAAAAGTACTGCTGATCATTATGGTGATCATTATTGCGCTTGGTAAAATTGGCATTAGTGTGACCCCATTCGTAGCTGCAATAGGTGCCGCCTCATTGGGCGCAGGCTTAGCGTTACAAGGCATGCTTTCTAACTATGGTGCGGGTCTTGCTATTATTGCTACGCGGCCATTTGTGGTTGGCGATACCATAGAAGTAAAAGGCGTTAGTGGCCAAGTAAAAATAATTGAGCTGGGGCACACCGTATTAATTAATGAAGAAAAAGTAGAAATAACCATTCCTAACAAACATATTGTTGGCGAAATTCTACATAACTCATTTAATTATTCACTGGTAAAAGGTGAAATAGACATAGCCTACAGTGCCTGTAGTGATACTGCGATAAGCCTTATTGAAAACGTATTAGTCAATCACGAACTCGTAGCTAAACAACCCAATGCACAAATTGGTATAGAACGTTTTGCTGATAGCGGCGTCACCATTAGTTATCGTTATTGGGTGCCCACCACTAAAATTATTGAAACTAAACTCGCTATAAATGGCGGTGTGTATAAAGCGATTAACGATGCCAATATTGAAATTCCGTTTCCACAACGCATTGTTACGCTTAATAAAAGCGACCTAAAATAAATAAAAACCTTAATATGATTTTAAATCATATTAAATTAATTAAGCGTGCTTACAAATAAAATAATAACGAGTCCTTATGCATCAATCACCTTTTTATCTAGGCGACTGGCAGGTAACACCTGCCAGCAATTGTATACAATGTGCTGAAAAAGTAACGCAATTAGAACCTAAAGCAATGGATGTATTATTATATCTTTGCTTACAAAAGGGCGAAATTGTCACCAGTGACGAATTACTCAATCAGTGCTGGCAAAACATTGAAGTAGGCGATAACCCACTGCATAAAACCATCACACAACTGCGAAAAGCACTGGGTGATAAGGCAAGCTCCCCGCTATACATAGAAACCATTCGTAAACGCGGCTACCGTATTATTGCAAAACTTGAATTTCCATTTGCAGAAGATACATCAAGCTCTATAAACACGTGGCAAGGTGGTTCTCCTTTTTTAGGTTTAAGCGCGTATAACCCAACCGATACCCATTTATTTTTTGGTCGTAACCAAGCCATCACCACCTTACTCGAAAACGTATCAAACCAAGTAAAATCTGGCCGTGCTTTTTGCTTAATACTTGGCCCAAGTGGTACGGGTAAATCGTCGTTAGTCAATGCGGGTATTTTACCAAAGCTACTTGATGAGCGCGGTTATGATGGTATTGGCGTTGTTTCATACACTCAGCTCGACTTTGCAGATGTGCATCAAACTAGACTGTATTTAGATTTAGCCTCAGCCATGCTTGATTGGGATATAAACCAACAACCCGTATTTGAAGGATTAAGCTCGCAAACACTGGCGCAGCAATTAGAGCACACAATTGACGAAGTGATAAACACGTTACAAACTGCAATCAGTAAGGCAAATACAAAGCTAAACACACCGCAGTTTTTTTTGTTTATAGACCGCTTAGAGGTGCTGCTTTCATCGCCACTATTTAGTCCCAACACCCGAAGTCATTTTTTATCGATTATTGAACGTTTAGCCACCTCTAAAGCGGTGATCGTATTTAGTGCGTGTCGTAACGACTTTTACCCTTTAGTGGTAGAGCAACCCAGCCTTATGGCCGCAAAAGCGAACGGCGCCCATTATGATTTAACCCCGCCCAACCGCCAGGAACTACAACAAATTATTCGCTTGCCGGCATTAACCGCTAATTTAACGTTCTCACACGACCCGCAAACCAAAACTCCGCTGGATGAAATACTCTTTGCAGATACCGCCAACAACCCTGATGCCCTGCCCATGTTGCAATACACACTGCAAGAGCTGTATTTACAGCGCAGTGAAAATAATGAGTTATTGCACAGCGTGTATGAAAAACTCGGCGGTATTGAAGGCGCTATTGGTAAAAAGGCAGAAGATGTTTTTATTGGGCTGAGCGCAAAACAACAACAGCAACTAAAAAGCGTATTATCGCAGTTAGTGACGCTAAACCCAGATGGTAAAACCATTACTAGCCGTGCGGCCCGCTTACAAGCATTAACCAACACCAGCCAAAAAGAGCTTGTACAAGCCATGGTCGACAGTCGCTTATTTGTATCGCACTTACAAAACCAAGAAGCCTGCTTTAGCCTTGCCCACGAGGCATTATTACGCCAATGGCCACGTGCCAAACAGTGGATAAACGATCATAAAGACGCCCTTGCTATTAAAAGCCGTTTGCACCACCACACGCAACAGTGGCTTAATGAACATAAAAGTAGCGCTTACCTATTAGCACCGGGTAAACCATTGCAAGAAGCGCTCACGTTATTAAACGACAATATATTCAAACTAGACAATGACGAACGCGCGCTTATAACCAGCTCTCTTAAACACAGTAAAACAAAAACAATCATAAAACGCGGCACGGTCGCTCTGCTTTGCTTACTTACCTGTGTTGCCCTATTTATGAGTGTTACCAGTTTTCAAGCGCAGCAACTTGCACAGCAAAAGCGCCAAGAGGCCGAAAGCCTACTTGGCTTTATGGTCGGTGACTTTGCCGATAAACTGCGCAGCGTTAAGCGTATGGATTTGCTCGATGGCATTAGTAATAAAGCACTTGAGTATTTTACCAATCAAGCAGATGAGCCCAGCTCTCTTTTTAGTTTTAACGACCAAAAAGCCGAATTTAACAACCGCTTTCAATATGCACAAACTCTTGAGGCTATGGGCGAAGTGGCCTATTCTCGCGGTAAAACCATTGAGGCCTTCACTGCCTTTGAAAACGCCCGCATTCGCCTTGAAGCACTATTAAAAATACAACCAGATAATTTAGAGCTATTAACGCTTGCCGGTGCCAATGCCTTTTGGCTCGGTCAGCTTCATTATGATAAAAGTGATTACGCTGCTACTGAGCCATTATTTAAAAAATATCATGCCTACAGCGAGAAAATGTATTCATTAGCACCGAATGGTTTTAACTCGATTATGGAGCTATCGTATTCGCATAATTCGCTGGGCTCTTTGTATTTAAAGCAATTTAACTACACTGCCGCGAAACAACGCTTTACAAAGTCGCTCGCCCTTAAAAATGAAGCCCTTGAGCTTAAACCCAGCAACAAAAACTTACTGCGCGATAAAGCCGATACCATCAGTTGGCTGGCAAAGACAGAAGAAAGGCTAGGTAACTTTAATGCCGCATTAACCATGTATGAAAATGCATCTAATGAGTTAAAAAGTTTATTAATTGAATATCCAGATGATGCCAGTTTATCAAGCAGTTTAGCTTATACTTATATTCAACAAAGCTACCTTTTGAGCTACCTGCCAAATAAACAACCAGCCTACAAAAAAGCACAGCAAGCCACAAAAACAGTTAATACCGCACGATTGCAAGATCCAAAAAGTAAAGACATTCAACATTCTTATTATCGTTTTTTAGCCCACCAGCTAATGCTTTCACCTAATAAAAACATTGATAACCGAGTTAAGGATATTATTAACTTTTTGAAAGTGCAGGGCTTTAAAAATAACTTTGCAATTAATACTCAATTGATCCTTATACAGTACTTTATTGATAGACAGTCACCACTTAAAGCATATGAGTTTTTAACAGCCCTTGAAAGTGATACAAGCTACCAACAGTACATAGCTAATAAAGCAAAGAGTGGTGATAATGTAGACTTTACGAATATAAATTTACTTAAAGCTAAATTAGCTGAAAATACCGTACAGCGAGAGCAATTTTGCTTAAATGCGCTTAAAGCCATTGCTGAAACAGTAAAAATAAACCAAAGCGTTCACGTAACGCACCCGCTGTTACAGGCATACACCTGCTTAAATAGAGCAAACGAAATCCCCAAAATAAAAGCAAGTCTAGTTAAATTAGGCATTACTCACTTTAAACTATAACCACGAATACAAAAGGAAATAATATGGATAGCTCTCAAGAACAAATTAACTTTACTGTAAATATTGAATTAGACAGTAACGACAACGCCAATTTTACATACTTTAAAGATAACAAAGAAGTCTCTGGCGGTGGCGTTGTCAGAACTGAAACCGCAGGTATTTATAGCTTAAATGAAGCAACACTTGCTAAAGGTTTTTTATTCACCGGAGCCACTATCACTGATAAAGAAGGCGACTGTGCTGGTGATTTTAAATCAGAAATCAATGATGATGGCCAATCAATCACCATCACAGACACAGATGAAAATAATGGCACTGTGTGTTTAATATTTAATGTTGAGTGCAATGGTAAAGCCTATGAAAGCGCCGACCCACAAATTGAAAATAAAGACAAAAATTAATAAACAACGCTTAATATTTAATTTTTGTTTTCCAAATTGCACAGGCCTTTAACGCCTGTGCATAATAAAAAATACTATTAATCAAAAACTTAAAAGCAGAAGATTACCGAAAGGTTTAATTGCACTTTTTTATGTAAATTTGTAGACATCAAAAACGTCTGTATCATGCTAAGGCTAAAACGTGTCTAAACAAATTAATAAAAAAGAGACTCCAGCGGTTAAAAACGATAAAGCACTCCCCTTCGATTGCGCTTTATCGAGTCCTTTTTCTCATACCCAATTTGGCGCTTTAATTGAATTATTTAACGGCACCGCCGAAGGCATTTTTGTACTTAATGAGCACGGTGGTTTTGAGTTTGCAAACCCAAAAGCAGCACAGCTATTAGGTTACTCTCAGCAATCTCTAATAGGCGAAAATTTACTGTCGTTTTTACACGGTGCAGACCTTGATAAATATAAACAGACGTTATTAAATTGGATAGACATTAAAGATACTTCCCTTAGCTTTGGCCCAAATGAAATAAAAATAAATAAAGCGAATGGTGATATTATTGAAGCAGACTTATCAATATCTAGTATGCCAAAAAGTATTGCATCGGCGCAAAAATTATACGTTTGCATACTTCATGATCTCAGTACGCATAAAGCGATGTACAACCGTTTAAAAATACAAGCTTCAACCGATCACTTAACTGGGCTCGCTAATCGTTTAGCTTTAGATGAGTCACTAAAAAAATACTGGCAAGAAAGTATTCAAAGCCAACAACCTCTAACCAGCATATTGATTGATGTAGATCACTTTAAAAAATTCAACGACACCTATGGGCATATTAAAGGTGATAAATGCTTACAAAAAATTGCAAAAATGCTTTTGCATTGTATCCCGTCAAGAGAGTGTTTGGCAGCGAGATATGGCGGTGAGGAGTTTGCTATTATTTTACCGCGTTGCGATATAAAAAGTGCAACGATTGTTGCCAAGCATGTACAACAACAAATTAATGCGATGACATTTACAGATATAGGCCTGCCACCAGAGGTTAAAGTTAGTGTGAGCCAAGGGATTGCCTGTGAGCACAATAGTCAATACCGTACCTACGAGGCGCTGTTGTACGCCGCAGACACGGCTTTGTACCGCGCAAAAACCGAAGGTAGAAATAAAATAAGTACTGTTGTTTAAAGTTTAAATTAAAGGCCATTCCATGGCGCTATATCTACCCTAAAAGCCACTAAATTGAGTTACTTTACTGGCGTTTAGATTAATTTTAAATGCTGTAGATAAGAGATTAATCTTTATATAAAAATTACAGTAATAACAAACTACCTAACCCTAAAAAGGTCACAAAGCCGACAATATCAGTGACTGTGGTTAAAATCACTGAACCCGACAACGCAGGGTCAATTTTCATTTTATCTAAAATAGAGGGGATCACTACGCCCGCCAACGATGCTGCCACTAAGTTAAGTAATATTGCCACAGTAATGGTTATACTGAGCATAATATCGTTAAACCATACAAAGGTTAGCAAACCAATCACTAATGCCCACACCAAGCCATTTACCGCCCCTACTCGCAACTCTTTTTTAAGTAATGCGTTTCGGTTTGAGTCAGTAACCTGACCCAGAGCCAGTCCTCGTACAATAACCGTTAAGGTTTGGCTACCGGCAATACCGCCCATTGACGCCACTACAGGCATTAATACCGCAAGTGCAACCACTTGCTCTATAGTTGCGCCAAACAAACCGATAAACCACGAGGCTAAAAATGCCGTTGCTAAGTTGATACCTAACCAAATACCACGGTTTTTAGCACTTTTACGAACACTGGCAAATAAGTCCTCGTCTTCTCGTAAACCACCGGCCTTTGCTGCCGCTTCGTCGGCTATTTCTTGACGTAATTCATAAGCTGATGCAATGGTTAAACGCCCTATTAATTTGTTATCGGCATTAACCACTGGCATGGCCATTTTCTCGCTATGAATAACCACTTCAGCGGCTTCATATAAATCATGGTCTGCGTGCAATGAGGTAAAGTCATGATTAGCTAACGTCATTAAACTCTCGTTATCATGCGCTTTTATCAGATCATTAACCGCAACTTCACCGATTAAGCTACCTTTACGGCTCACCAAATAAATAACTTCGCTGTATTGCGGTAAGCCTTTGTGTAGCAGCTTTTTAGCGCCACCCGCAGTGAGTTTGTCTGACACCTTTAAAAAATCAAACCCAATCCAGTGACCTAATTGCTCTGGTGTATATTGCTGAGCCAGTTCGTATTGCTTAGTTTGTGCTTCATCGAGTTGTTTTTTAGCGTAATCAATAAAACGTTGTGGAATAACTTCTTCTAACTCAAGTAGCTCTTCAACATTTACTTCGTCTAATAATTTAAATCCGGCACTGTCATCTAGTGTTTGTAGTAACCATAAACAGCTATCTTCACTTAAATTAACAAAAATTTCGTGCTGCGTGTCTTCATCTAATAAATGCCAAATTTCAAGACGCTGCTCTTTAGGGATCGCCTCAAACAATAAAGATAAGTGCTCAGTTGATAAAGTTTGCTGAGCATCTATAAGTAATTTATTTTTGCGCTCAGTGGTATCACACTGCAATAAGTCATTTATGAGTTGTGGTAACTGATCAACCGGATACTCTATCATTTAAAAACCCTAAAATAGTCGTTTCACTATAAATTTACTGTAATAAGTAAGTACTTATTAATGAGATTAGCTAGGATCTGTTTATCTTTCGAGGTTGAACATGTTTCAATCCAAAAAGGTCAACAGACCCTTATAGTGTACATTAGTCGCTAATAAAAATATTAAAAAATCGCTGTGCTGTTAAATATTTATGGATGTAGCAGGCTATAAACTATTGCGCTTTAGCTAAAAATAAAGCAAAAAAAAGCCGTAACTAAATAAGTCACGGCTTCCAAAAGCAATTAATAGCTAAGTGTTATTTATATTTTAAACTGACCAACTAAATCACCTAAGTTTTGACCTCGTCCCGCTAAGTGCTGACTTACCGAAGAAGTCGTTTTACTCGATTGCGTTAATTCATTCACAATTTCTTGAATTGCATACACGTTACGGTTTATCTCTTCTGTAACGCTACTTTGCTCAGTAGCTGCGGTGGCAATTTGTGTACTCATATCGTTAATTGTTGTTACCGATGTAGTAACCGCACCTAAACTTTCAGATATAGCGCGTGAAGACTCTACAGAGCGGTTACAGCTTTGTTGACTCGCTTGCATGGCTCCTACAGCCGCAGTGACTAAGTTATGTAATTCGCTAAGCATTTCATTAATTTCTAATGTGCTATCTTGAGTACGGCTTGCTAAGCTTCTTACTTCATCAGCTACAACGGCAAAACCACGACCTTGCTCACCCGCTCGTGCAGCCTCAATAGCGGCGTTTAATGCCAGTAAGTTCGTTTGCTCAGCAATACCCCCAATAACACTCAACACGCTATTAATCTTTTTAGACTGTTCACTTAACGAGTTTACTTGCTCAGCGGCTTGGTTAATTTCGCCCATTAAGTTTGAAACTTCACTGAGTGAAACATCCACACAATCTTGCGCATTGGCCACTTCTTTTGTTGCTGCCTGCGTTGATACCGCAACTTGTGTGGTATTTTGTGCCACTTCATGCGAGGTTGCTGACATTTCAGTAATAGCGGTGACTACTAGTTCAGTTTCATGGTTATGTTTCAATAATTTATCTTCAATTAATAAGGTTTGCGTATTGATATCTGATGAGGCCGTTTTAACATCGCTCGTCACATCGACCACGCCCGAAATAATACTATGCAGCTTACTAACAAACAGATTAAACGATTCACCTAGTTGACCAATTTCATCATGGGTGTCAATCACTAATCTTCTGGTTAAATCACCTTCACCTTTGGCTATGTCATCTAAACTTTGTACCATTCGATGTATTGGTTTAACCATATTACTCGCTGCATATAAGGCACCCACGGCTGCTAAACCAAGTAGCAGAAGTGATATTAAAAATAAGGTGGTCATTTTTTCAGTTAAATGCTCAGCCATGGTTGCTTGGTATTTAACTAGTTCAGCCTCAATGTCATCCATATAAGTACCCGTACCAATCATCCAGTTAGTACCTGGGATCATGGCTGCATACCCTATTTTTTCAATCAAACCCGTCGTGTTGGGTTTTTGAAAGTGATAGGTAAAAGACCCACCCCCTTTACGAGCTTGCTCTAGTAAACCAACCACTATTTTTTTACCGTTTGGGTCGGTCATGTCTATTTTATTTTGCCCTTCAATTGCATCGCCTAACAATGCATGAAAAACACTCACGCCATCGGTATCGTAAATAAAATAATAGCCATCTTCGCCAAATTTTAAATCCCTTAGCGCATTTTTTGCGTCTTGTTCATTACCTTGTGCTAATTGGTATTGCACTATTTGAGAACCAATTTCAATTTCTGTTTTTAGCAGCGTTTGTTTATCTGCTATTAGTTTGGTTTTGAATTCATTAAAGTATTGCTGCTGATTTTGCTTCTCTAAATAATATGAACCCGCCATAAAACTGATTAGCAATACAATTAATGGTAAAACAGCCAACAGTAGCAATTTGTTTTTTAAGCTTAAATTACCCATTATTTCTCCAATTAACATTACAAGCCATCAAGCTCTTTTTATTTTGTAGCCCGTTAGCTAAAAAATTTCATTGTTTGCATTACTATACAACGCATACCTGTATACAAATTAAGCACAAACGAGATCGTTTAGCAATCTAATACACTCTTACAATAGTAAAACACACTAAAAAACACTTTATAACTAGACGATAGTATATAAGCAGTAATAAAGAACCAAAACCAATTTAGCCTTTCAAATAGCCAGTACACAGCTTGTTAAACTTCCTTAAAGCTAAATTAACCTGACTAACGCTATTTTAGCTTTAATGAAATTAAATATTGGGCATCACACAAAGGTCTTGCTTTCTGAGTTAAAACGCAAATAATGAAGCAACTAACTACTGGGTAAGAATGAGGAAAATGAGTTACATACTAACCACCCAATGCGCCGATGATATTGGCTTAATCGCCAAAATTACCGGACTGTGTCACAGACATAACTTAAACATTATTCGTAATAACGAGTTTGTAGATAAAGATGCACAGCGCTTTTTTATGCGCACTGAACTCACTGGCGAACCCCACACTGAGTTTTTAGCACAGCTGCGCGAAGTATTACCCGCAGGTGCAAAAGTGGCGCTACACGGTGAAGAAAAGACCAAAGTTGTTTTATTAGCCACAAAAGAAGCCCACTGTTTAGGCGGCATGTTGTTAAAACAATTTGAACAAACCCTAAACATAGAGATACTTGCCGTGATTGCCAATTATCCTACATTAGAGCCTTTGGTTAAGGGATTTGATATTCCTTTTCATGTGGTTTCTCATGAAGGACTTACGCGCAGTGAGCACGACGAAAAAGTCGGTGACTTAATTGCCAGCTATAACCCTGACATTATTGGGTTAGCTAAATACATGCGTATTTTAAGCCCTGAGTTTGTTGGTCGATTTGAGGGTAAAATCATCAATATTCATCACTCATTTTTACCGGCTTTTATTGGTGCTAAACCGTATCATCAGGCGTTTGAGCGCGGTGTAAAAATTATTGGTGCCACGGCTCACTTTGTAAATAATGAGCTAGATGAAGGCCCTATTATTTTACAAGACGTATCGAGTGTAACTCATGCTAATACGGCTGAAATGATGGCTAAAATGGGTAAAGACGTGGAAAAAACAGTGTTTTGTAAAGCATTGCAACTAGCATCAGAACATAAGCTATTTATTAATGGCAATAAAACCGTCGTATTTTCATAATTTTTACTTTTTAAATAAAAATGCCAGCTAATAAGCTGGCATTTTTTAAGTAAATATTAAACCTTACTTAGTTAGGGTGTGTAATACGTTGGTGCCCCAGGGCCTACTGGCATACCTAAAACAAATACCCATAAGTAAAACAGCACCACCCAACCAACAAAGAAAATAATACTATATGGCAACATAGTCGCTACCAAAGTACCTATTCCCATGTCTTTTTTGTATTTAGTGGCAACCGCGAGGATCAAGCCAAAGTAACTCATCATCGGGGTAATTAAGTTAGTTACCGAATCACCAATACGATAAGCTGCTTGAATTGTCTCGGGGGCATAACCTATAAGCATCAGCATAGGAACAAAAATAGGGGCTGTTACTGCCCACTGCGCTGACGATGAGCCTAGCGTTAAGTTCACTAAAGCACACATTAAAATAAACAGCACAAATACTTCCGGCCCCGTTAGGCTAAGTGCCTGTAATAATGCAGCGCCATTAATGGCTAAAATAGTACCTAAGTTAGTCCACTTAAAAAATGCCACAAATTGCGCAGCAAAAAAGACTAATACAATGTACATTCCCATAGAGCTCATACTTTTGCTCATGGCGTTAATCACGTCTTTATCATTTTTCATGGTGCCAACAACGCGGCCATACACAAAACCTGGAATACCAAAGGTGACAAAAATAAAAACCACAATCCCTTTTAAAAACGGCGAGTGAGCAACTAGGCCTGTTTCTGGGTTACGTAAAATACCGTCTGCGGGTACAACTGTCCACGCGAGTAGTAATGAAACAACAAGTAATGAGAATCCAGCCCATTTTAAGCCCGACTTTTCTTTGTCAGTTAAACCGGCAATGTTGTTTTGAGCTAAATCTTCACTGGCTTCGTCTGGGTTATATTTGCCTAATCGCGGCTCTACAATTTTCTCAGTAACTAGCGTGCCTAATATGGCAATTAAAAATACCGATATCATCATGAAATACCAGTTTGCTTCTGCGCCTACTTGGTATGTTGGGTCAATCATTTGTGCAGCTGGCGTGGTAATACCGGCTAGTAACGGATCGATAGTACCCAATAATAAATTAGCACTGTAACCACCAGATACCCCAGCAAATGCCGCAGCAAGACCGGCAAGCGGATGACGACCTAAGCTATGAAATATCATTGCCGCTAGCGGAATCAATACCACATAGCCAAGCTCAGAAGCTGTATTTGATAATATAGCGGCAAACACCACCATAAAGGTCACTAAGCGTTTTGATGCCCCCATTACCATGCCACGCATAGCGGCAGACAATAGCCCTGAATGCTCAGCTACACTCACACCTAATAGCGCAACTAATACCGTCCCTAATGGCGCAAAGCTAGTAAAGTTAGTCACCAGCCCCGTTACAATACGTTGTAAGCCTTCTGCACTGAGTAAGCTTACTACTTCAATAACACCATCTGGATCGCGCCCAGCAGAGCCCTCAGGCCGTGGATCAATAGCGCTGAGTCCAAACCAATCGGCAACACCACTAAATAAAATAATGGCAATACAAAACAATGCAAATAACGTAATTGGGTGGGGAAGCATGTTCCCTAAAAATTCTACAGTGGCTAAAAATCGATTAAACCAGCCGTTCTTTGCGACCTGATTTTCATCTTGGGATGTGTTTGGTGAGTCTATTGAGTCTGACATACCATGCTCTCTTAATTACAAAATGCCCGTAACCTAGCATTATTTACCCAGCAGGTCATGTAATAAAGATGAATGACTTGTTATGTCATAGTAACTGAATGGTTTCGCATGCTTGAGTTGCAAAAAAGAGGCTCTCGCCTCTAATTTAACCTGTTTAAACTTGCTCTATGGGTTCTAGTTGTAATTTTGCGGCAATTAAAACAGCTTGAGTTCGGTTATAAACACCGAGTTTTCTAAATATGGCAGTAATGTGTGCTTTGACTGTGGCTTCTGAAATATGCAATTCGTAAGCTATTTGTTTATTAAGTAAGCCTTCGTGCAAATATTGTAATACACGGTATTGCTGTGGAGTAAGTGATGCAACTTGTGCGGCAATTTCCCTATCTTCGCCTTCTATTTCAGCTACCTTACTTTTTAGTTCGGTTGGCAGCCAAGTGTCGCCTTCAAGTATTTGGTTTATTGCATTAGCAATATCATCCGATGAAGATGATTTGGGAATAAACCCCATAGCGCCATAACCCATTACCTTAGAAACAATATTTACATCTTCACTACCCGAAACCACCGCAATCGGTAAACTCGGATAATCTTCACGAATACGGATTAATCCGTACAAGTCACCGTTACCTGGCATGTGTAAATCTAGTAGTAATATATCAAGATCTTCTTGTTCGCTTAACACTTTCAATGTGCTATCAAAATCGGCCGATTCAAAAACCTCTAAACCTGCAAATTTTGCGCTCAAAGCGCCCTTTAATGCTTCGCGAAATAACGGATGATCGTCCGCTATTAAAAACTGACTCATTGTTCACTCCCAAAAATTCGGCTGCTATCCGATAGACAACAGCCGATATACTACGTTTAGAATCAACTTCTAATCAAGCTTTTAACGCGAAATTAACGATTTAATCGATTTTCTACTAGCTCATCAACGACTGACGGATCGGCGAGTGTCGACGTATCACCAAGCTGTTGATACTCATTTGCAGCAATTTTACGTAAAATACGACGCATAATTTTGCCTGAGCGAGTTTTTGGTAACCCTGGCGACCATTGGATCATATCGGGTGATGCAATAGGGCTAAGCTCTTTACGTACCCAATTACGGATCTCTTTTGTTAGCTCATCACTCACCGTTACACCCTCGTTAGGTGTAATGTAAACATATATGCCTTGGCCTTTAATATCGTGCGGGTAACCGACAACTGCAGCTTCAGCTACGGCTTCATGAGCAACTAAAGCACTTTCAATTTCAGCAGTACCTAAACGATGCCCAGATACATTAAGCACATCATCCACACGCCCTGTGATCCAGTAATCTCCGTCTTCATCACGACGACAACCGTCACCGGTGAAGTAAACACCCGGGTAAGCACTAAAATAAGTTTGCTCAAAGCGCTCGTGATCGCCATAAACAGTTCGTGCTTGCGAAGGCCAGCTATCTAAAATAACTAGGTTTCCTTCAACAGCGCCCTCTAATGTATTACCCTCAGCATCAAATAACGCCGGTGCAATACCAAAAAATGGACGAGTTGCAGAGCCTGGTTTCATATCAGTTGCACCTGGAAGAGGCGCAATCATAATGCCGCCAGTTTCAGTTTGCCACCAGGTATCAACGATTGGGCAGTTAGATTTACCAATTTTTTCGTAGTACCACGTCCACGCTTCGGGGTTAATTGGCTCTCCTACTGAACCTAAAATACGCAGGCTATCTCGATTTGAACTGGCAATTGGCTCATCTCCTTTGGCCATAAGCGCTCGAATAGCAGTAGGTGCGGTGTATAAAATAGTAACGTTATGTTTATCAACAACTTCACCCATACGCCCTGCTGTTGGGTAAGTTGGCACACCTTCGAATACGACTTGCGTACACCCATTAACAAGCGGGCCATAAGCAATATAACTGTGACCTGTGATCCAGCCCACATCGGCACTACACCAAAAAATATCATCTTCTTGTAAGTCAAAAACATATTCATGAGTCATTGATGAATACACTAAATAACCACCAGTGGTATGTACCACACCTTTAGGCTGCCCCGTAGAACCTGAGGTATATAAAATAAACAATGGGTCTTCAGCGTTCATGCGCTCAGGCTCACACTCGGGTGCTTCATCAGCAACTAAGTCATGCCACCAAATATCATGGCTATGCCAATCAACATCGCCAGAGGTCAGTTTATGAACAACTACATGCTCAACGGTAGTTACCGAATCTTGTAACACCGCTTCATCAACATTGGCTTTAAGCGGTACACAGTTACCGGCGCGTCGACCTTCATCTGATGTGATCACCACCTTAGCGCCTGAATCATTAATGCGATCTGCAATAGCCGATGGTGAAAAGCCACCGAATATAACAGAATGAATCGCACCTATACGGGCACAAGCTTGCATTGCATAAATAGCTTGTGGGCTCATTGGCATATAAATGGCAACACGGTCACCTTTTTTTACACCCAATTTTTTTAAGCCATTGGCAAATTTAGCGACTTCGTCATGTAATTGTTGGTAGGTAATATTTTCACTTTGCGAAGGATCATCGCCTTCCCAAATAAGCGCTACTTTATCTGCTTTTGTTTTTAAGTGGCGGTCGATACAGTTGTAAGATGCATTAAGGTAGCCATCTTCATACCATTTGATATTAATATGGCCTTTATCAAATGAAGTGTTTTTTACTTTTGAATAAGGAGTAAACCAGTCAAGACGCTTACCGTGCTCAGCCCAAAACCCTTCAGGGTCTTCTACAGACTGTTTATACATCGTATTATATTTTTCATTATCGACGAGCGCTGCGTTTTTAATATGCGCAGGAACTGGGTAGATACTTTGTGACATATTAGTCTCCAATTTATATTACTTGCCTTAGGCTTTTCATCAAGGATTACTCAGCGGTGCACTATTAAATATTAGACATTAGTTGTATCTAGGTTCAAACAGCTATTATCTTATCTATAATCCCCTTAGTTACACTTGATATACATAAAAATACACATTATTTAAGCAAAGAATATGAACAACTAATATTTATTAAACCTTAGTCTAATAGACTAATAGTTGATTGAGTAAATTGTGTACATATACAACAGTAGCTTAAATACT
>NZ_JASDDA010000022.1:0-51359 GCF_030407645.1 Pseudoalteromonas sp. APC 3495
TTTTTCACCCAAATTTGTATGCTTATTAGCATAACATTTCTTTCTTAATGGGTGGCCAAAATCACTGTACCACTACAAGAACTAGGCAGAAGAGCCAAGCGAATAGTTCCATTTAGCTCTAATTTATTATTTAATGCGCCTGCTTGTTCAATGCTTGTAAAGGGAATAAATACAAAGGATGAAGGCTTACTTGGTCGCCTTCGAGATAACTTTGCTATTTTGCTTACCATTATAGAAAGCCGGATAGAATTTATTGAACAACAATTAGAAAAAGCGACGATACGCCAACAAGCTTTAAACACTCTAAAAAGTCAACTTGCTGATGATTTTAGTACCATAAAAAAGCTATGCTCAGAGCAAGATAAACAAATAAAAATACTCGTAAATGACTTATCTCAAGCTATACAATCAAAAATGATCACTCTAGGCTTAGATGAAGAGCAAGAGTCGGAGCTAGTAGGATTAGTTGATGAAACGAAAGAAATTGTAGAAGAAACCTTAATCCTGTCTTTTACACTAGAAGATAAATTACAAGCCATTACAAAACGCTTAAAAGCTGTTGAATAATATAAGTACAATTTATAGACCAAGCCCGACAGAACCATGACGTTAAAACTTCAACCTTACTTCGCTCTTTTACAATTAAGCTCAAGAGTCAGTGATTATTGTAGTGTTACTAATGACATTCATGACAATTTCGCTGCTTTTAAAGGGTTATAAACACATAAATTAGTAACTAAATTAATTAAATCATCAACTTGTGTCACCTAAATTAGAACTCTGTTGGGTGGCGCCTTCGGCTTAACCAACCTACCTTTTAACGTAGGTCGGATAAGTGGCGAAGCCACGCCATCCGACAAAAATGATGAATTGACTTGGGGCAACCCGATTTATCATGCTGTGCTTAATATGCAAAATAACGGCTTTTAAGCCTCTTTTGTAAATTTAAGTTCTGATATGTGAAGTTAATATTTGATCATTCTGTTCTTTAACCAAATAATTTTAGATAAATCATTACACTGCGTAGTTTGCATCAACTAATTGACTAACAACAATATTTGAAATATTTTTGTTAGACTTTAACCAAAGCTCAACGTCTGCTCTATCTTGGTTAGTCGCCGAACCATAACGATTAACAGAACAAATAAAACCACTGAATGACTTACAGTCACCTCCACCAGCAATACAAAGTTTTCTTTTATCGATGAATTCTAAAAGCCCATCTAGTAATAAATCAAATTCCGCTTCAGTAGCATTTAAATTACAAGTAAATTCAAAACCTAGAATAGCAAATTCATCTAAATACAATTTCTTGCGTAATCGTCTACTTTTAGTACTCATAAATATCCTTTGGCATATGACGCCAACTTATTAACCCGCCAATGAGGTATATAGAATAAGTTATAAAGAAACAAAATCCAAAGATAATTTACTATTTAACAAATAGTTAGAACATAACTAACTATTAAGTTGTTATCTGAGTGCTTTTTAATGAAGAGATTTATTCACAAAAAGGATAAGAGACGCTGCGCTTTTAGAGGAAAATAGCGGCTTGAATTAAGCCACTTTGAAGAATTTATGTTCTGATGTCTGAAGTCAAGATTTGACCCCTTTGGTTTTTTTATTCAAACCAAGGTGCATATTCACACCAATCGACGTCATTACTGGATGCATAGTCATATTTAAAGTGAGTTTAAAAAGTAACAACACTTGGTTTTTTGAATAAAAAGATCAAGAAAACACAGCTGCTTGCTTGACCGGAACTTTCTAATAAATAACCCCTTTGGTTTCAACATAGTATAAAAGTGCCAAAATATTAAAAAACGGAACGACACCTATTAATAGCGCAGTGACTTTATTTCTATTTTTACTTTTTGCTAATATTAAACAAAATGTTCCAACAGCAATAGCCTCTACGATAATGAGGTGTGGGACAATCACCGCCATTAAAGACAGTTCACCACTTCTTAACATCTCCATAATATCCATATACTTCTCCAATTCCTATCAGGTAGCTAACGCCCAAATAACAGGCTAAGTAATGGTTGGCTAAAATGTGTAGCGAAGCGTAACGTAGCCAACTGTTACGTGTCCTTGTTTATTTTCTTGTTATGTCATGTGTTGCTGAAAGTTACCAAAATATGGCTTTATGGCTGTTATTAATGACTCTTTACACTCTCCCTTTATCAGTCTTACTACTGTCTCAGGTAAACTACCATTAGATAAACCTAATGATGTACTAACTTGAGTACAAAGTGATTTACGATTATATAAGGCAAGTAATTGTTTATAATCTTTAGCTTCCAATACATCGGTGAATCGTTGATTTATATCTGAATATATTTGATTAACATCGATACTTGTTACTAAATCTTGTAGTGCTGTATTAATATTAGTAGCGCCTTTTTGGCTCACATCAAATACATTAAGTTTAAATTTTATTTCGCTTGATACATGTAGTGATACTTGTGTATCAAGTTCAGACTGGAGTCGACCAAAAATTGTATTAGATACTGTAGAGAAATCATTAGCTGAATCACGAGCAAGCCTTTCACTTACGATTTTTAATACCTCCTCTGCACAAAATAGATTTTCAACTTCAGCAACTTCTAGAACATATATAGAACCTTGCTCTAGCTGCGTTATTTCAGCTTGGAGGCGTCTATCTCTATCTATTACCCCAAATACATTTAAATGATGAATTTGCGAATTGGCTTTTAGTGCCTTTACAGATTGAATGACTTGTGTGCAACTACCGCGAGGAATGACAAGAAAGTTAGGTAATAATTCTCGGTAAAGACTGCTATCGAAGCTACCATTTTCTCCTTCGACAAATACAACTGGTTTTCTACTGCCTAATACTTCAATGAGCAGCTCATTCGGTAAATTTTCATCCTCATTGATAAGCTCCCAATCCCACTTTTGACCATCGAATGACTTCAACCAGATAGTTTTTGCTGCTTCTTTAGCTGCTGCAAAATCGACGTCATGGGTTAAATAAACAAAAAGGCAGTCTTGACGTAGTTTTTCTATAGCATCCCACAGAGGCGCTTGTACTGATTTATGTAAGTGTAATTCAGGTTCATCTATTACTATAATGCCATCTTTTGGAGCCGCTAAGCACTGCCCTATAAGATAAAATATAACTCTCTCTCCATCACTCATTTCGGAAGAATTATATACTTTGTCTTCTTGGCCTTTTATTCGTGTTTGAATCCGCAGCCCTCCAATAATCAATTCTCTATGAGGGAGAGTTTTTTCCCAAAGCTCTTTGACATGATCAATTTTAGTTTTTGGCGGCTCAACACGATCTTCCGAAGCAATGCACGCTCTTTTGAATTTGGCATTCTCTTCTGTTTCGTCAGAAAATAAATAAACCATGAGCTTTTGGAAGTCATTCAAAAATGTAGTTGCAGGCTTACTACTCCATTTATTTACTTTGTGATGATAATTCCACCCAGGATTCCCAAATAGTAAGTCTTTTTCCGCTTGCTCAATTGATTGTGGAGTCGTGGAATCCGGCAAGGCTAAAGATTTTTGCGCAGAGATTCTATGCACAAATTCTTTCTGTGGTGAATTTATTTCTATCCATGTACCTAATCTGGTTTTACCTGAACCATTAGCACCTATAAGTAACATACTTTGGCATACTTCAATGGATTCAGTTATATTTTCTTTGGGAAGGGTTAGTGCTTTAGTGACCAATTTTATCTACTCCATCAGAATGACCTAACAACTTTGTATCCGACATTTGTCGTTTTATAAACCGACAAATGTCTAAATATTACAATTAATCTAATGTAACCAGCGAATAAACACATGTAAACAATTAGTTAGCTCTTACTTGAATTTACTGGATGCAGAAAAACACCAAAATGGTAGAGATCAGTAATATTGGATAAAAAGTGTTGTGCAAATAAACAATAAAGGCAGGTTTATTATTTTTACTGACAAATAGCGTAACTTAGACTTTTATTTTCGCCTTGAGCCTTTCTCCTTGAACCTTTTACCTTTAACTTTTTATCCACAAAAAAGCCACTGTTCATTACAAACAGCGGCTTTCTTTATTAAAGCTGACAGCTAGTATTTTACGCTTTACCAATCACTTCAAGTCCACCCATGTATGGGCGTAATACTTCTGGTACGACTACAGAGCCGTCGGCTTGTTGGTAGTTTTCTAGTATTGCTACAAGTGTACGACCAACCGCTAAACCTGAGCCGTTTAGTGTGTGTAAAAGCTCTGGTTTTTTAGCGCCTTCACGACGAAAACGTGCTTGCATACGGCGTGCTTGGAAATCAACCATGTTTGAACATGATGAAATTTCGCGATAAGTGTCTTGTGCTGGTAACCATACTTCTAAATCGTATGTTTTAGCTGCGCCAAAACCCATGTCGCCCATACATAAAATCACTTTACGGTATGGCAATTCTAGCGCTTGTAAAATTTGCTCAGCATGGCCTGTTAGCTCTTCGAGTGCTTGCATTGAATCTTCTGGTTTTACAAGCTGTACAAGCTCTACTTTATCAAACTGGTGCTGACGGATTAAACCGCGTGTATCGCGGCCGTAGCTGCCTGCTTCACTTCTAAAACACGGTGTGTGCGCTGTTAAGCGAATAGGTAAATCGCTTTCTTCGTAAATTTCATCACGGGCGCTGTTTGTAAGCGGTACTTCTGCCGTAGGAATAAGGCTAAAGCCAGCTTGCTGCTCGCCATCATCGTTCACTAGGCCTAACGTGTGAAATAAATCGCCCGCAAACTTAGGTAATTGGCTGGTGCCGTAAAGGCTTGCGCTATTCACTAAGTACGGTACATACATTTCTGTGTAGCCGTTTTTATCTGTGTGGGTGTCTAGCATGTATTGGGTAAGTGCACGGTGCATACGTGCTACTTGGCCGCGCATTACGGTAAAACGTGCGCCACTAATTTTAACGCCCATTTCAAAGTCTAGGCCGTTTAGGTCTTGCCCTACGTCAACGTGGTCTTTAACTTCAAAATCGTACTTTTTAGGGGTGCCCCAAGTTAAAATTTCTACGTTGTCGTCTTCGTCAGCGCCTTCTGGTACCGACTCATCCGGTAAGTTTGGAATTGCTAAGGCAATTTGTTTAATTGCTTCTAACACTTCGTCTTGCTCAGCTTTAGCCGCGTCTAACTCGCTGCCTAAGTTAGCAACTGCGTCTAGCAATGGTTGTGCGTCTTCGCCTTTTGCTTTTGCTTGGCCAATGGCTTTAGCACTGGCGTTACGTTGACTTTGAAGTTCTTGCGTTTTTACTTGTAATGTTTTGCGTTTTTCTTCAAGTTCAGTCACTACCGCTACATCTAGCTCATAACCACGTGCGGCTAAACGTGCTGCAGTTTGTTCGACATCTTGACGTAAATATTTAGAATCTAACATGTTAGTTTTTTAACCTTTTTGCATTACTAGCTGAAGGCCCAGCCAAGCCATAAAAATACACACCATCACGTTTAAGATGATATTGAGGGCCATTTTAATAAAGTGACCTTGTTGTAATAACAACAACGAATCCATTGAGAATGTTGAAAAGGTGGTTAACGCACCTAAAAAGCCAATTCCGATGAGGGTTTTAGCAGGACTGACGGCAATAACTTGTTTATCTATTAAACCGTATAAAATGCCCATCAACAATGAACCCAGAATATTAACCGTCAACGTGCCAAAAGGGAATCCCCTACCGAGGAGTTTTAGCATGGTTTCGCTAATAAAAAACCGTAAACAGGCTCCTGACGCTCCGCCAAGGGCTATCATCATGTAAAGTTTAATCATGCTCATAACGTTTTATTGGGCTTTGTGCGTCGCGCTCTTTTAAATAATCGAGCTTTTGTTTAATTTTTTGCTCAAGTCCACGATCACTTGGCTGGTAGTATTGTTTGCCATCCATTTCTGGCGGTAGGTATTTTTCGCCAGCAGCAAATGCGCCTTCTTCATTATGCGCATATCGATACTCTGCGCCATAGCCTAAGTCTTTCATTAAATTGGTGGGGGCGTTGCGTAAATGCTCTGGTACTGGGTAGCTTGGCTCGTTTTTAGCGTCTTGTTTGGCTTGATTAAACGCCATATAAACCGCATTACTTTTAGGTGCACTAGCCAAGTACAAAGTGGCCTGTGCAATGGCGCGCTCACCTTCGCTTGGGCCAACACGTTGGAATATATCCCATGCGTTCAAAGCCACTTCCATCGCGCGTGGATCGGCGTTGCCGATGTCTTCTGTGGCAATTGCTAATAAGCGCCTTGCAACATAAAGCGGGTCGCCGCCACCGGCTAAAATACGGCAGTACCAATAAAGCGCACCATCGGGCGAACTGCCCCGTACTGATTTATGAAACGCCGAAATTAAATCGTAAAATTCATCGCCGCCTTTATCGTATTTAGCTAAATGCGTAGGGAGTACTTGGCTCAGTACCTGTTCGTCTACGTTGTACTTGCCGTTTTGCTCAGTGGTTAAATCGACTGCTTGCTCGAGTAAATTAAGCACTTTACGAGCATCGCCACCGCTTGCTTGACACAGCGCTTGTTTGGCGTTATCTGCAATCACGATTTGCTTTTGGCTAAGTTGTTCGTCTTGTTTGAGTGCGCGCTCTATTACTGTGTATAAATCGCTTTCCTGCAAGGATTTTAATACATACACCCTTGCGCGAGATAAAATCGCATTATTAAGCGCAAACGAGGGGTTTTCGGTGGTGGCGCCTACAAATATAAAAGTGCCATCTTCAATATGCGGTAAAAACGCATCTTGCTGAGACTTATTAAAGCGGTGTACTTCGTCAACAAACATTAAAGTGCGCTGACCGCGGCTTTGTAAGTTATCGCGCGCTTGGGTTACGCTATCGCGTATATCTTTCACCCCGGCAGTTACCGCCGACATTTGAATTAGTTCAGCGTCGGCATGGTTGGCAATAATTTGCGCCAGCGTAGTTTTACCTACCCCCGGCGGCCCCCATAAAATTAAACTATGGCAGCGCCCTGCTACTATCGCTTGATGAAGAGGTTTATCAGCGCTGAGTAAATGTTGCTGCCCTATGTAATCGTTAAGCGATAAAGGGCGCATACGCGCAGCGAGTGGGCGCACATCGGGCCCAAAGTTAAATCCTAAATTACTCACCGTTACTCTGATCGTCTATTTCTACACCCGCTGGCGGGGTAAATTCAAAAGTTGTTTTATCAAGCTCAGTATTAACCTGTGCATTGCTAAATGTAAACGCAGACAGCTGGCCTGAGTTATCTTTAACTACCAGTTTTGCAAGCCCTTGCTCGTTATCAGCAAAAGTAATATCAAGCTGCTCTACTTGGCTTTCTACGCCTTTATTTGGGGTAATCCTAAAGCCTAAATCGGTAGCGATCACGCTGTATTTTTCCCATTGCGCAGGGTCTTTAGAGGTGAGCAATATAAACGGCGTTGAGTCAATTAAACCGCTGGTTTTCATAATGGTTACTTGCTCAGCAAAGCTATCAAAGTAATAGGTTTTATCGCCGTTTGATACAAATAAAGTGTCGTCTGGGTTAGTTTGCTGCCAGCGGATCATTAATGGCTGTTGCAACGCAATATTGCCTTGACCTTGCATTACCAGTTGGCCTTCACCGTCGGTTACGTTTTGTTTAAATTGTGCTTTAAAGCTTTTTAAAGTCGATAACTTATCTTGTAATGCTTGGCTGTCGTCAGCAAAGCTTGGCATCGCCACTAAACTGCCCAATACCAATAATAAACTGTTTAATTTTTTCATTAATTTGCTCCATTAGGTACTAATACATCGCGCGCGCCGTTGTGTCCTGGTGCACTCACGATACCTGATGTTTCCATTTGTTCTACTAATCGTGCAGCACGGTTATAGCCTACACGTAATTTACGTTGCACTGATGATACCGATACTTTACCGGTTTCTATTACAAAGGCGACTGCTTCGTCGTATAACGGATCTGACTCTTCATCGCCATTTTCGCTGGCTTCCCCTGGTAATAGAATATCTTCCGTGGCATCACCATTTAAAATCTCGTCTATGTAATTTGGTTTAGCACGGGCTTTCCAATCGTTTACCACGGCATGTACTTCATGGTCGTCTACAAACGCGCCATGCACACGCTCTGGTACACTGGTGCCTGGCGGTAAATAAAGCATGTCACCCATGCCTAATAAATTTTCTGCGCCTTGTTGATCTAGTATGGTGCGCGAATCTATTTTACTTGATACCTGAAACGCCATACGTGTAGGTATGTTCGCTTTTATTAAACCGGTTATTACATCAACCGATGGGCGCTGTGTTGCCAAAATTAAGTGAATACCCGCAGCACGCGCTTTTTGCGCTATACGGGCAATTAACTCTTCAACTTTTTTACCTACAATCATCATCATGTCGGCAAATTCGTCAATAACCACCACAATGCTAGGTAATTTATCTAGCTCATCTGGGCCGTCTTTCATGCCATCGGTATCTTTAAATAATGGATCCATAATTGGGTAGCCCGCCTCTTTGGCTTCCATTACTTTTTGGTTATACCCTTTTAAGTTACGCACACCTAATGCCGACATCAGCTTATAACGGCGTTCCATTTCACCTACACACCAGCGCAGTGCGTTAGCCGCTTCTTTCATGTCGGTCACAACTTCACATAATAAATGCGGAATGCCTTCGTATACTGAAAGCTCAAGCATTTTCGGGTCAATCATGATCATACGAACATCTTCTGGGCCCGATTTATACAGTAAGCTTAATATCATTACATTAACGCCCACTGACTTACCTGAACCGGTTGTACCGGCCACTAATAAATGTGGCATTTTACCTAAGTCGGCACACACAGGTTGCCCTGCAATATCTTTACCTAGCACCATGGTCAGTGGCGATGGGTTTTGCTCAAACTTAGGCGCGTTTATGACTTCTGATAAACGTACAATTTCACGGTATTTATTAGGCAGCTCAATACCGATATAGGTTTTACCAGGAATAACTTCAACCACGCGCACACTAATTGCCGAAAGTGAACGCGCTAAATCTTTTGACAGCCCTGTAATTTTAGACACCTTAATACCCGGTGCTAAATCAAGCTCAAAACGAGTAACAACAGGCCCGGGGTAAACCCCAACCACAGTGGCTTGCACGTTAAAGTCGAGTAGTTTTGTTTCTACAAGGCGTGATACGCTATCGAGCTCTTCTTGCGAAATTGGGTTTTTTGCTTTGTCGGGCCTGTCGAGTAAATCCAGTGATGGCAATGGCCCCGGTGGTGGCTCTTGCTCTAATAATTGCTCAAACTTTTCTTTTGCAGTTGGCGGCGGTTGAAACCCTGATTTTGGCTTGTTAATTGGCCTTGCTGGTGAAACCACGGTTGTTGCTGGTTTTTCAGGTTCAACCACAGGGCTTTGATCCAGCGCGTTAAGTGCTGCCTCGGTGTCCATAGGTTCATCGTCTATGGCGCTAAAGCTAATTTCTTGATCGAGTATTTGGTCAAGCTCGTCAAACGGCATAAATTCGTCGTCTTGAGGGGCGTTTACTTTAGTTGTTGGTTTGTCGAGTGCTTTTGGTCTGTCTGCTTTTTTATCAGCAAGTTCAGGTTCTTGTTGGCGTGTATCGTCTTCAAAATAAGCATCGGGTTGCTCGTCTTGTACTTTACCTGCAATGCGTTCGCGTTGCATCCAGCCCCGGGCATAGGTCACCAAAAAGCGGTATAACCGAACAATTAAATCACCTAAGTAATCAACAAATTGTACCCACGACACACCCGTTAACAGTGTTAAGCCTGCAAAAAAGAAACACAGTAGTAAAATAGAGGTACCGGTAAAATTAAACGCTGGCATCATGGCTGATGCAATCACATCACCCACTACCCCACCGGATGAAAAGTTATAAATATCATCAAAATTAATACTGCTAATAGCGGTTGCTGAGGTAATAAACAGCGCAAAACCAATAATGCGTAATCCAAGTGTGGTGTAATCGAGTTGTAAAATACGGTGTGGCTGCTTAAACACCAAGTAACCTAGCAGCTGAATAGCCGCTGGCACAAAATAGGCAAGCCAGCCAAAGGTAAGTAATAGTATGTCGGCCACCCACGCGCCCGCTGTACCCGTAATATTTTGTACGTTGGTAAATTCACCCGTTTGCGACCAAGCAGGATCGGCAGGATGAAAACTAATTAAAGCACATAAAATAAATACCGCTGCAAAGGTGCTGACGATGAGCCCCGTTTCTAATAGTCTTTGTACACCGTTTAGGCGCATAATTACCTATCCCTCATTATTATTTTTTACACTCACTTGGCAATAGAATACCTTAGCAGGAAATGTATTTTGATGCACTTTATCTTAACCATGATGGCCTGATTATGAACAAGTTTTTATTATTTAGTCGTACACTTATTAAAAAAGCAAAGTTGGCTGCAACAATAAAAGTATATTAAAGGCTGTTACTCTATCATTAAGCAACAAAAGGACGGATCACCACGCCCTCTTCACCTTTTACTTCTTCCATGACTACATAAGTGCGGCTTTCACTCACATTAGGCAACTTTAATAGTATATCACCGAGCACGCCTCGGTATTCTGACATATCGTTAACCCGGGTTTTTAATAAAAAGTCGAAATTACCCGAAACCAAATGACATTCTATAATTTCTTCGTGCTTTCTAACAGCGGCACTGAACTCTTCAAATACGTCGGGCGATGTTTTGGTAATGGTTACTTCCACATACACAGAAAGCCCTTGACCAAGCTTGGCAGGATCAACCACGGCTTTGTAGCCTAAAATATATCCTTCGCGCTCTAGCTTTTTCACTCGCTCTAGACAGGGCGTGGCGCTTAGGCCAACTCGTCGGGCCAGTTCAACATTTGACAGGCGGCCATCGAGTTGTAATTCGACTAAAATCTTGCGATCAATACGGTCTAATAAGTTATGCATAGCTTTTTAGTTTTTTATTCTAATAAAATCGATTTAACAGATACTAACACTACAAAGACCTTAAAAAAAGGTGAGACACACTACCCTAGCATGAATATAATAGTGAAAAATTTTTATCCCGTTCTAACAAGGCAAAATTATGATTATTGGTGTACCTAAAGAAATTAAAAACCATGAGTACCGTGTAGGTATGGTTCCTGCGAGTGTTCGCGAACTTGTAAATCACGGTCACCAAGTGATTGTTGAAACTAACGCTGGTATGGGCATTGGTTTTACAGATGATGATTATGTTCAAGCAGGTGCTGAAATTTTAGAAACAGCTGCTGACGTTTTTGCAAAAGCAGAAATGATCATTAAGGTAAAAGAGCCACAAGCTGTTGAACGTGCAATGTTACGTGAAGACCAAATTCTTTTCACTTACCTTCACCTTGCACCGGATCTTCCACAAACTGAAGACCTTGTTAAAAGTAAAGCAATCTGTATTGCTTATGAAACAGTGACTGACTCACGCGGCGGTTTACCACTATTGGCACCAATGAGTGAAGTAGCGGGTCGTATGTCTATTCAAGCAGGTGCACAAGCGCTAGAAAAAGCAAACCACGGTCGTGGTATGTTACTAGGTGGTGTACCAGGTGTTGAGCCAGCTAAAGTTGTTGTTATTGGTGGCGGCATGGTTGGTCGTAGCGCTGCACAAATGGCGGTTGGCTTAGGTGCTGAGGTTGTTGTACTTGACCGTAACATCGACGTACTACGTGCACTAGACGCACAGTTTGGTAACAAAGTTAAAGCTATTTACTCAACAGCTGACGCGCTTGAAAAGCACGTACTAGAAGCTGACCTAGTAATTGGTGGCGTGCTTATCCCAGGTGCTGCTGCACCTAAACTAGTGACTGCTGAACACATTAAAGCAATGAAGCCAGGTGCTGCTATTGTTGATGTTGCGATTGACCAAGGTGGTTGTATTGCAACCTCTAAAGCAACTACGCACGCTGATCCTACTTTCATCGTTGATGAAGTTGTTCACTACTGTGTTGCTAACATGCCTGGTGCTGTTCCACGTACATCTACGTTTGCACTTAATAATGCAACATTACCGTTCATCATTAACCTTGCAAACAAAGGTTACAAAAAAGCACTACTAGATGACGCTCACTTCTTAAAAGGCTTAAACGTAATTAAAGGCCAAGTAACATACAAAGAAGTAGCTGAAGCGTTCAACATGGAATATGTTGACCCACGTACTGCAGTAGAAAACGCGTAACTATTATTGTTACCGCTTATACCTAAGTCATTATTTAGGTATAAGCATTAAAAAAGCAGCTAATTAGCTGCTTTTTTTGTATCTAAATTTTAGGGTCTGTGGTCAACAGACCCTCGTATTATATAAATCGTTTAATAATAAAATCGACTTTTACGCGCTTAGCTTGACCAAGCAGTTTTTTCACCGGCTGCGGGTAATCGTCCATGGTTTCTAAATCATTTGGACCGGTTAAACGACGACAATGCTTTAAAATTTCTTGGCGTTCATTATCAATGTCGCGCATTATCGTTTGCTCAGGATCTTCTATCAGGATGCCATTTTCGATATCGAGCCCCCACGCGCGCGGATTTAGGTTATGCCCGCTAAGTAAATGCACTTTACGGTCGCAGCAAATCCCTTTTAGATGGAACGAGTTACTCTCGTGTTTCCACAGGTATACGTTTAGGTTGCCATTATCTATGTGGCGTTTTTGCGATTTTACAAACTTGTGCAAAATAGTTTCGTATAAATAAGGCAGTGCACCAATTTTACTAAATGGCTCGCTAGGTGGCAGGTAAAAATCGTTTGCGGTTTTATCGCCCACCACAATAGTAACCTGCTTACCTTGCTTTAATAAGCGACGTAAAGAGCGCATTAAAGGCGCTGGAAAATTAAAATACGGCGTGTATAACACCAATTCTTGCTCGGTGGTATCAAATAACGCTTTAATTAAGCGATTGAGCTCGTTATTACGACGGCCTAACCCTAAAAATAAACGAATACCCATTGCATGGGTATTAAACTCTTGCGCATTTTTATAACTTGCCGATTTAAGCTCACGCATAAGTTGCTTTTGTTCAAGCTTAAAGTCAGCCATACGTTTAAGCGGTCGTTGATCAATTCTTGGTACCGCTTCAGAACTTAATAAAGTTGATTCGATAAAATCGACTACTGAGTCACATAATTCGCTTTGCGATACTAAAAAGTAGCGATCGAGCCGGTATCGGTCGCTATATTGCAAATACACATTATTTAAACTGGCACCGCTGTAGAGCAGTGTGTCGTCAATAACAAAGCCTTTTAAATGTAACACCCCAAACAGTTCTTTTGCCTTTACGGGGACACCATACACTTGAACGTTTGAATTAAATTTTTCTAAATCGTCGCAATATAAGCTTGCATTGCCCTCTGACTTTTCAGCTCCAATTAAACCGCGTTGCGCACGATGAAAATCCACCAATACTTTTATCTCAAGCGCAGGATTAGCTAACGAAGCACTGTGTAGTGCAGCTAATATTTCACGACCCGCTTCATCATCTTGTAAGTAGAGTGTGGTGATATAAATTCGTTTTTTTGCGTTGGCAATTAAATCTAACAATTGCGTACGGTATTCTTGCGCATTGGTTAAGACGTTAACGTCTTTTGAAGTCAACCCAAATGCGGGTTTCTCTTGCCAAAATAACATAGTTGCCTATTCACTTAGGTCACATAATTAAGCAGTGACAAATCAAAATTAGTTAAAAGATAACAAAAAAAATCAGGCTGGTCATGAATTAACGTCGTTTTATTGGCTAACAGTCTATTTATTAGTCGAGCACTGCCTATAAGTCATTTACTAGTACACATTAATGAACAGCTTCGGAATTTGCGAAAAAAAATAATCTCATCTTTTATTTACTTCCTGCTTGTTTTTCTTAGAATCGGGCGCATTAAAACCGTATTAAACGTTTAGGAAAAGATCATGACTGAAGCAAAACATTGTAAGTTACTTATTTTAGGTTCGGGCCCTGCAGGCTATACAGCTGCAGTTTACGCTGCACGTGCTAATTTAAACCCTGTTTTAATTACAGGTATTCAACAAGGTGGCCAGCTAACAACCACTACTGAAGTTGAAAACTGGCCTGGCGATGCACACGGTTTAACCGGCCCTGCATTAATGGATCGTATGAAAGAGCATGCAGAACGCTTTGAAACTGAAATTGTGTTCGACCACATCAACAAAGTTGACGTATCTAAGCGCCCTTTCACACTAACCGGTGACCAAGGTACTTACACCTGTGATGCTTTAATCATAGCAACAGGTGCCTCTGCTAAATATTTAGGCTTAGAGTCTGAGACTAATTTCCAAGGTCGTGGCGTTTCGGCTTGTGCAACCTGTGACGGCTTTTTCTATAAAGGTCAAAAAGTAGCGGTTGTTGGTGGTGGTAATACAGCGGTTGAAGAAGCGTTATACCTATCTAACATTGCTGATGAAGTTCATGTTATTCACCGTCGTGATAGTTTCCGTAGTGAAAAGATTCTTGCTGACCGCCTTGCTGAAAAAGCAGCAAACGGTAACGTTGTCATGCACTACAACCGTACACTCGATGAAGTGCTTGGTGACCAAATGGGCGTGACCGGCGTTCGCATTAAAGATGTGGCATCAGATGCTACTGAAGAACTTGATTTAGCGGGTGTGTTTATTGCCATTGGCCATAAGCCAAACACCGATATGTTTGAAGGTCAGCTAGAAATGAAAGACGGCTACTTAGTAGTTGAGTCTGGTCTTAACGGTAATGCAACACAAACTAGTGTGCCAGGCGTATTTGCTGCCGGTGATGTGTCTGATCATATCTACCGTCAAGCAATCACTTCTGCGGGTACTGGCTGTATGGCTGCACTTGATGCAGAACGCTTTTTAGATAATCTGTAATTTAGAATCTAAATTAGAAAAGGGCTGAATTTTCAGCCCTTTTTTGTGCCCAAACATAACTGGACTAACACCAAAATTCATTGTACTTATAATTGAAATTAGTTTTATTTATACAATTAATGGCTTAGGTGCGATAGGATCTAAGGGTGAGCAACAAATACCGTCAAATTATATAAGTAAAACTAGCTATAATTATCGTCAGGAATAAAAGCTTTATTCATTTAGGCATTACTAGAGACTGTAAAATCAGTTAAAATGCTTAACTTCATATCAAGTAAATTACCGAGAGTTTTCTATGAGTTTGTATACAAAATATATGGAAGAAATCCAAACCCGTAAAACGGAGCTTGGATTAAGCCCACAACCAATCGATAGCGCTGAACTAGTATCAGAAATAATTAATCAAATTAAAGATACTAATAACGAGCACCGTAAAGATTCACTGCATTTCTTTATTTATAATACTTTACCTGGAACAACTAGTGCTGCGGGCGTTAAAGCACAGTTTCTAAAAGAAATCATTTTAGGTGAAGAGCACGTTGCAGAGATCACTCCAGAATTTGCATTTGAACTGCTTTCACACATGAAAGGCGGCCCGTCAATTGAAATGCTAATTGATTTAGCATTTGGTGATGACGCAGCAATCGCAGCACAAGCGGCAGAAGTACTTAAAACTCAGGTATTCTTATACGATGCTGATATGGAGCGCATAAAAGCGGCCTACGAAGCAGGTAACGCAATTGCTAAAGAATTACTAGAGAGTTTCTCAAAAGCTGAATTCTTCACAAAACTTCCTGACATCGAAGAAAAAATCGAAGTAGTAACTTACATTGCTGGTGAAGGCGACATCTCAACTGATTTACTGTCTCCAGGTAACCAAGCACACTCACGTGCTGACCGTGAATTACACGGTAAGTGTATGATCACTGAAGAAGCACAACAAGAAATCGTTGAACTTCAAAAGAAACACCCTAATGCTAAAGTAATGCTTATTGCTGAAAAAGGCACCATGGGCGTTGGTTCATCTCGTATGTCTGGTGTAAATAACGTTGCACTTTGGGCGGGTAAACAAGCAAGTCCATACGTTCCTTTCATCAACATTGCACCTGTTGTTGCAGGTACTAATGGTATCGCACCAATCTTCTTAACGACGGTTGATGTAACCGGCGGTATTGGTCTTGATCTTAAAAACTGGGTTAAGAAAGTAGATGCAGACGGCAATACTGTAACTGATGAAAATGGCGATGCAGTGCTTGAAGAAGCTTATTCAGTTGCCACAGGTACTGTATTAACAATCAATACAAAAGAGAAAAAGCTTTATAACGGTGATAAAGAACTGGTTGATGTATCATCAGCGTTCACACCGCAAAAAGTTGAATTCATGAAAGCTGGTGGTTCATACGCTGTAGTATTTGGTAAGAAACTACAAACGTTTGCTGCTGAAACGCTCGGCATTGAAACTCCTCTTGTGTATGCACCTTCAAAAGAAATTTCACATGAAGGCCAAGGCTTAACAGCGGTTGAAAAAATCTTTAACCGTAATGCGGTAGGTGTTCTATCTGATACACCACTTCATGCAGGCTCAAACGTTCGCGTTAAAGTGAACATCGTTGGTTCGCAAGATACAACCGGTCCAATGACAGCACAAGAATTAGAAGCGATGGCGGCTTCAACGATTTCACCACTTGTTGATGGTGCTTATCAGTCTGGTTGTCACACTGCATCAGTATGGGATAGCAAAGCACAAGCTAACATTCCTAAACTAATGGCGTTTATGAATAAGTTTGGTTTGATCACTGCACGTGACCCGAAAGGCGTTTACCATGCAATGACTGACGTTATTCACAAAGTATTGAACGACATTACAATTGATGATCGCGCTATCATCATCGGTGGTGACTCGCATACTCGTATGTCTAAAGGCGTTGCCTTTGGTGCCGATTCAGGTACTGTTGCTGTTGCACTTGCAACCGGTGAATCAGCGATGCCGATTCCTGATTCAGTTAAAGTGACGTTTAAAGGCAAAATGGCTAAGCACATGGATTTCCGCGACGTTGTTCATGCAACGCAAGCGCAAATGCTTAAGCAATTTGGTGGCGAAAACGTATTCCAAGGTCGTATCATTGAAGTGCATATTGGTACCCTAATGGCTGACCAAGCGTTTACTTTCACTGACTGGACTGCAGAAATGAAAGCGAAAGCGTCAATCTGTATTTCAAATGATGAAACGCTAATTAAGTCAATTGAACTTGCTAAATCACGTATCCAAATCATGATCAACAAAGGTATGGATAACGAAGCGCAAACGCTACAAGGTCTAATCGACTTAGCTGACAAACGTATTGCAGGTATTCAATCTGGTGAAGAGCCAGCACTTTCTCCAGACGACAACGCTAAATACCACGCAGAAGTTGTGGTTGATTTGGACCAAATCGTTGAGCCAATGATTGCCGATCCAGACGTGAACAACGATGACGTCTCTAAGCGTTATACTCACGATGTGATCCGCCCTGTTTCTTTTTACAACGACAAACCTGTTGATTTAGGTTTCGTTGGTTCGTGTATGGTTCACAAAGGCGATATGAAAATTATTGCTCACATGCTGCGTAACCTAGAAAAGAAAAACGGTTCTATCTCATTCAAAGCACCATTAGTTGTTGCGCCACCAACATACAACATTGTTGATGAGCTTAAAGCGGAAGGCGACTGGGATATTCTTGCTAAATACGCAGGTTTTGAATTTGATGATGAAAAACCAAAAACAGCGGCACGTACTAAGTATGAAAATATCCTATACCTAGAACGCCCTGGTTGTAACTTATGTATGGGTAACCAAGAAAAAGCAGAACCTGGTGACACTGTTATCGCAACATCAACTCGTCTGTTCCAAGGCCGTGTAGTAGCCGATACATCTGAGAAAAAAGGTGAGTCACTACTAGGTTCTACGCCGGTTGTAGTACTTTCTACTGTACTTGGTCGTTTCCCGACTATCGAAGAGTATAAGTCTGCGGTTGAAGGTATTGACCTTACCTCGTTTACACCTGTTGAAGAAGCAATGACAACTAAGTTTAACGCTGGACAAGCAGTACCTGTAAAAGTGGTTAGCTAATTCGATTAGTTTACCATTTAATTAAGCGCGTTTTTTAACGCGCTTTTTTTATGTCTAAAATTTACCTAACAGGAATGTAAGCCCTGCTCAACCCTATGGACAACAAAATAATTTGTGGTTTGTGATTTTAAAGCAACAGGTTACACTTTACCTTGACCATGCAGTTATTCAATCGGTGTTATGACTAAACAACTCTATCAACTCGCTCAAAGCCACTTTGCTTTTCCTGATCCCAACCATGCATTAGATGATCCCGATGGTTTACTTGCCATTGGTGGATGCTTATCGGTAGCGCGATTAAAAAATGCCTACAGCCAAGGTATTTTTCCGTGGTTTAGTGAGCACGAGCCAATTATGTGGTGGTCGCCTAGTGAGCGCGGTATTGTTGAGCTCAATGACTTTCATGTTAGTAAAAGCCTACGAAAACATTTAAAAAAGCACCCGGTCACCGTAACCATTAATCATGCCTTTGAAGAAGTGATAGAAGCATGTCGCGATCAACGTATTGATACCGATGGCACCTGGATCACCCCACAAATGCAACAGGCGTACATTAAAGCCCATCACCATGGCCTTGCTCATAGTTTAGAGGTTTGGCGCGAGGGAGAGCTTGCAGGTGGCTTATATGGGATTATGCAAACAGGTGTTTTTTGTGGTGAATCAATGTTTCATCATCAAACAAATTGCTCCAAACTGGCTATGTGGGCGCTGGTTAATTGGCTTAAACGCCATAATGCGCACTTTATTGATTGCCAATTAGAAAATCCTTATTTAATGTCGTTAGGTGCTAGCGTTATTCCACGTGAAGAATTTTTAACTAAACTTAATAAAGGACAGTGTTACACCCCAGCTGCCAGTATGTGGCAGCCACAGGAGCTAATCGCGATTTATGAATGAACAACTTCCCGCTCGTATTGGCCTAAGCCAACCATTTGAATGCAGTTATTTGCCTAACCGCCAAGAGCAACTGTTGGTCATACTCGATCCGAGTTGTTACAGTAGTACTAAATTTGAGTCATTGTTAGCATTAGGCTTTCGTCGCAGTGGTAACCAAATTTACCGTCCGCACTGCCCTATTTGCAGCGCGTGTAGTTCTGTGCGCGTTTTAGCTGATGAGTTTATGCCGACAAAATCGCAAAAACGTAAACTTAACAAAGCAAAAAACCGCTTTGAGGTAAAATATTCTCAAGTTGAACGCGAACAATACTATCCACTTTACAGTAAATACATTAGCTTGCGCCACCAAGACGGTAGTATGTATCCACCTGATAAATCACAATTTCAAAGCTTTTTGTTTTGTAGCTGGTTAACCATTACCTTTATAGAGCTTTGGGATCAAGAAAACTTAGTGGCTGTTGCTGTAACTGATTGTATGGACAATGCTATTTCGGCAATTTATACATTTTTTGACCCTGACTATGAGCACTTTAGTTTAGGCACTGTAATGATATTACAGCAACTTAAATTTGCTAAACTACAACAAAAACAATTTGTTTATTTAGGCTATCAAATAGATGAATGCGACAAAATGAACTATAAAACGCAGTTTTTACCTGCTCAAAAACAGTGCAATGACCAGTGGCTGGCTATTTAATTTACAAAAATAGCCCCTGCGCCTTTACTTATTGGCGTATTTTGGGCAAAATCTGCAGCGTTTAACTATTAAAGAGGTGTTACGCTAAACATGGCGAAAGAAGACGTAATCGAAATGCAAGGGACAGTCCTTGATACTTTACCAAATACAATGTTCCGAGTTGAGCTAGAAAATGGTCACGTAGTTGTGGCTCATATTTCAGGTAAAATGCGCAAAAACTATATCCGTATTTTAACCGGCGATAAAGTAACGGTAGAAATGACTCCTTACGATTTATCGAAAGGTCGTATCGTATTCCGTGCTCGCTAAGTAAGTGCGTAAACGAGATTTAGTTTTTGGCTAGTGCAAACTAGCTTTAAGCGTTTATTAAATGTAATTAATGGATACTCGCCAGTAATTACATTTAATAAACAAAAAACCCAGCCTTTGCTGGGTTTTTTGTTGTCTATTTCTTTGGCAAATAAAAAAGCCTGCGCAAAGCAGGCTTTTGTATAACGACCATTAGGCTGGGGTTAAATCACTTTCGTAATCAAAACGCAGCTTTTTATCTTTAACCGATACTTTTACCGTACCGCCAGAAATTAGCTCACCAAACAGTATTTCATTTGCCAATTGCTTTTTAAGGTCTTCCTGAATAACACGTGCCATAGGGCGTGCGCCCATTGCTTTGTCATAGCCTTTGTCAGCCAACCATTCACGTGCTTTAGACGTCAGCTCAAGATTAACTGATTTCTTGTCTAGTTGCGCTTGAAGCTCCACAACAAACTTATCAACCACTTGTAAAATAACTTCTTTATCGAGGTGATTAAACCAAATAATGTTATCTAAGCGGTTTCTAAATTCTGGTGAAAATACTTTATTAATTTCACCCATTGCATCGTGCGTATGGTCTTGCTCACTAAAGCCAATCGACTTACGTGTGGTTTCTTGCACGCCGGCATTAGTGGTCATCACGACTACGACGTTTCTAAAGTCGGCTTTACGGCCATTATTATCAGTTAGCGTACCGTGATCCATAACTTGCAATAAAATGTTGTAGATATCTGGATGGGCTTTTTCAATCTCATCCAAAAGTACAACAGCGTGTGGATTTTTAATGACCGCTTCTGTTAGTAAGCCGCCTTGTTCAAAACCAACATAACCCGGAGGCGCACCAATTAAACGGCTCACCGCATGGCGCTCAACATATTCAGACATATCAAAACGAATAAACTCAACGCCCATACATTTAGCTAATTGCTTGGTAACCTCTGTTTTACCGACCCCCGTTGGGCCTGCAAATAAGAATGAGCCTACGGGTTTGTTCTCATTCGCTAAACCTGAACGCGACAAACGAATGGCAGAAGTTAATGCATCAATAGACTGATCTTGTCCAAACACTAACATTTTTAAGTTACGGTCTAAGTTTTTCAGCGTTTCTTTATCAGACGACGACACATTTTGTGGCGGGATACGCGCCATTTTTGACACAATCAGCTCGATATCAGAAACACCAATGGTTTTTTTACGTTTAGAGGTAGGTAACAAGCGTTGGCTTGCACCCGCTTCATCAATAACATCAATCGCTTTATCAGGCAGATGACGTTCGTTAATGTACTTAGCGCTAAGCTCGGCTGCCGCCTTCAACGCTTTTTGCGTGTAACGAATACCATGGTGTGCTTCATAACGCTCTTTTAAGCCGTTAAGAATTTTAGTGGTGTCTTCCACACTGGGCTCAAGCACATCAATTTTTTGAAAGCGACGTACCAAGGCACGGTCTTTCTCAAAAATGTTTTTGTACTCACCATAGGTGGTAGAACCCATACACCGTAATTGCCCACTGGAAAGTAGCGGTTTAATTAAGTTTGAGGCATCCATTACCCCACCCGATGCAGCACCTGCACCGATAATGGTATGAATTTCATCTATAAATAAAATAGAGCCTGGTTTAGCTTGCAGCTCTTTTAATAAGCTTTTAAAGCGCTTCTCAAAATCGCCTCGGTATTTAGTACCGGCAAGCAAAGCGCCCATATCTAATGAGTAAACAACCGCATCAGCAATAACTTCAGGCACTTGTTCGTTAACAATTCGATACGCTAAACCCTCAGCGATAGCGGTTTTACCCACGCCAGCTTCACCAACCAGTAATGGGTTGTTCTTTTTACGGCGACACAACACCTGTACAGTGCGCTCTACTTCGCTGTCGCGACCAACAAGCGGGTCAATGTTGCCCTCTTTGGCTTGTATGTTGAGATTAGTGGTGAAGCTGTCAAGCTTACTCGCTTCTTCACTGGCAACTTCTTGCACTTCTTCATGTATATCGTCAGTATCATCGCCTAATTCGTCGTCACCTTTGGCAATCCCATGAGAAATAAAATTAACAATATCAAGGCGAGAAATATCATTCTTTTTAAGTAAATAAACTGCCTGGCTTTCTTGCTCAGAAAAAATAGCCACCAGTACATTTACACCCGTCACTTCATTTTTTCCCGAAGATTGCACATGAAATACTGCGCGCTGTAATACACGCTGAAAACCAAGCGTTGGTTGAGTTTCGCGTTCTTCTTCTAAATCAGGAATAACCGGTGTGGTTTCATCAATAAATTCAAGTAACTCTGTTTTTAATCCAGAAATGTCAACACCACACGCATTAAGCGCTTCTCCAGCTGATGGATTATCGAGTAGAGCTAATAAAAGATGCTCTACGGTCATAAACTCATGACGACGTGTACGCGCTTCACGAAACGCGGTGTTCAAAGTTAGTTCTAAGTCTTTATTTAGCATTGGCAACCCCTTACAGAGATAATAATTTTATACCGCACTTCAAAGATGAAAGTTCACCTTTGTGGTATTTATTCCTGCTCACAACTACATAGCAGTGGATGCTCGTTATCCCTTGAGTAGCGGTTAACTTGCTCAGCCTTGGTATGTGCTACATCTGCGCTGTAAACACCACAAATGCCCTTACCTTGCTGATGTATTTGCAGCATCACATCAGTTGCTCTATCGCTATCCATATTAAAAAACGTCATCAAGATCTCAATTACAAAATCCATCGGCGTGTAATCATCGTTGTTTAAAACAACTTTATATTTTCGCGGTGGCTGCAACTTTTGCTTTTCACTATCGCGAACGGTGTCGATAACACCAGAATCTTTCATACCACTCATAATTAAATATAGTCTTGTCTTTGTAACTCAAGCAAACTTGAATAAAAAAATAAATAAAATGTTAAAAAATAACCCAAAACACTTGACTGGTTGCTTAAATAAACTACAGTCAAATGGTGATTGATTAAACCTTAGTCAGTCTAGCAAACAATACAGTTTAGGATAACTAAATTAGTCAACTTATAGAAGGATGTAGAAGTATGGCTTGTGGTAAAGTCAAATGGTTCAACAACGCCAAAGGTTTTGGTTTCATCGTAGAAGACGGTTGCGAGAACGACATTTTTGCTCATTACTCCACTATTGTAATGGACGGATACAAGACGCTTAAAGCTGGTCAAGATGTTACCTTCGAATTACAACAAGGCCCTAAAGGTCTACACGCTACTAATATAGCCCCTAACGGCGATATTTTAGAGTGATTGTAAATATGAGACTAAAGCGAGCGACCTATTTAGATCCTCGCTTAATTCCCTAAAACCCCTAACCACTTCTATATTAATTGCTTCATTGTTCGTTAATTCAACCCCACTCCTTGATTTTATTTTATCTACCCCAATAATTTCATTATTAGATGTTTAACTGCTGGCGTTTGGCGCGTAATCCTAGCCCTTTTTAGCCAAGCTTGTTACACTCTTTATCCTGTAAAACGTAATTACTTTAGCCTAATGGCTAGTTTAGATTTACATAAATTTTAGTTATAAAAGACACTAGTCCGTCAGGTGTGATTATTCTTACCTTGTTTAGGTTATACGAGTACCAACACCTAACAGACTACTCATTGCATACATTAATACTTTATTTATAAGGTATTAGGCGATGATTTCTTTGCATTGTTGAATTTGGCCAATGCGGCCTACTATCTAGGAATGATGATGACATCAAAAATTATCTATACAAAAACGGACGAAGCTCCGGCATTAGCAACGTATTCGTTGTTACCAATTATCCAAGCGTACACAAATGCGGCAGGTGTTGAAGTTGAAACACGCGACATCTCACTCGCTGGTCGTGTTATTGCGAGCTTCCCGGATTACCTAACAGAAGAACAACGCATTGGTGATGCACTTGCAGAACTTGGCGAAATGGCGAAAACACCAGAAGCTAACATCATAAAATTACCGAACATCAGTGCCTCAGTTCCACAACTTCGCGCTGTAATTAAAGAGCTTCAAGAAAAAGGTTACGCATTACCTGAGTACCCTGTAGAACCTAAAAACGATGAAGAAAAAGCGATTCAAGCCGCCTATGACAAAATTAAAGGCAGTGCAGTAAACCCTGTACTTCGTGAAGGTAACTCTGACCGTCGCGCACCAAGTTCAGTAAAAGAATATGCACGTAATAACCCACACTCTATGGGTGCATGGAGCAAAGATTCACAGTCTTATGTTGCAAGTATGGAAGAAGGTGACTTCTTTGGTTCAGAGCAGTCACTAACTGTTGATGAAGCAACGGATGTTCGTATTGAACACGTAGCGGCTAATGGCGATATCACTGTACTTAAGCAAAGCACACCGCTACTTGCTGGTGAAGTTATTGATGCATCACGTATTAGTGCTGCAAAATTACAAGCATTCCTTGAAGCTGAAATTAATGCAGCTAAAGAAAAAGGCGTGTTATTTTCGCTTCATATGAAAGCGACCATGATGAAAGTATCTGATCCGATCATCTTTGGTCACGCTGTAAAAGTATTTTACAAAGACGTTTTTGCAAAACACGGTGCACTTTTTGAAGAGCTAGGTGTTGATGTAAATAACGGTTTAGGCGATGTGTACTCTAAAATTCAAACTTTAGATGACGCTAAGCGCGAAGAAATTGAAGCTGACATTCAAGCTGTTTACGCTGACCGCCCTGCTATCGCAATGGTTGATTCTCATCGCGGTATTACAAACTTACACGTACCAAGTGATGTGATCATCGATGCCTCTATGCCTGCTGCAATTCGTTCAAGCGGTCAAATGTGGAATAAAGACGATAAATTACAAGACACAAGCTTTGTAATTCCAGATCGTTGTTACTCTGGCGTTTACCAAGCAACGATTGATTTTTGTAAAGAGCACGGTGCATTTGATCCTACGACTATGGGTAGCGTACCAAACGTTGGCCTTATGGCTCAAAAAGCAGAAGAGTACGGCTCACACGATAAAACATTTGAAGCAAAAGCTGACGGTACTATCCGTGTTGTAGACACAAACGGTAATATGTTACTTGAGCACAGTGTTGAGAAAGGCGATATCTGGCGCATGTGTCAGGTTAAAGATGCACCTATTCAAGATTGGGTTAAACTTGCAGTAAACCGCGCTCGCGCAACAGGTAATCCGGCTATTTTCTGGTTAGATGCAGAACGTGCACACGATGCTGAGCTAATCAAAAAAGTAAATAAATACCTGCCAGATCACGACACTGCTGGCCTAGATATTCAAATTTTATCGCCAATGGATGCAACCTTGTTCTCACTAGCACGCATCAAAGAAGGTAAAGACACAATTTCTGTAACGGGTAACGTGTTACGTGATTACTTAACAGATTTATTCCCAATTTTAGAATTGGGTACCAGTGCTAAAATGCTTTCAATTGTGCCACTAATGAATGGCGGTGGTTTATTTGAAACTGGTGCGGGTGGCTCTGCACCTAAGCACGTTCAACAATTCGAAAAAGAAAACCACTTACGTTGGGATTCTTTAGGTGAATTCTTAGCACTTGCTGCGTCACTTGAGCACCTAAGCACAACAACGGGTAACAAAAAAGCACAAGTACTTGCAGATACACTTGATAAAGCTACCGGCACATTCTTAGCTGAAAACAAGTCGCCTTCACGTAAAGTAAAAGAGATTGATAACCGTGGTTCTCATTTCTTCTTATCTTTATTCTGGGCACAAGAGCTTGCTAAGCAAAATGATGACAGCGAGCTTAAAGCGCAGTTTACGCAAATTGCTAGCGACCTTGAAACTAACAAAGAGCAAATTGTTAGCGAGCTAAACGATGCACAGGGTCCAGCAATGGACATTGGCGGATACTTCCAGCCAAATGACGATGCAGCTTTTAAAGCAATGCGCCCAAGCACAACATTTAACGAGATTTTATCTAAACTGGTATAAATCCATTAAATGAATGAAAAGGCGCTCCAAAGAGCGCCTTTTTTTGTGCCTAATAGATATTCGCTTATTTAAGTGGTTTACTTTGCGGATTAGTATAAGTAAAAGGCATTCGTAAAAAAGGCCGCTAATGCGGCCTTTATATTCAACTAAACAAGTTTATTTAGTGTATGCACGTGGCATGTTTGATTCTGTTGTATAGCGCTCACGCAGTTTATCTTGGCGAGATTCAGTACTTACCTCAACCCCATTAATAAACATTTTATTTACGTGGCTGCTCAGCTCAAACGGGTCATTACTCCACATTACAACATCAGCGGCTTTACCCACTTCTAAGCTACCAGCATTAATACCAAATACATCAGCCACATTTGAAGTCATCGCTTTTAATGCGCCTTGCTGGCTCATACCGTAAGACACTGCATTACCGGCATCATAGCGGAGCTGGTAAACATTATGACTGGCATCGCCACCCACAGTTAAAAGTACTTTAACACCTGCTTTTTCTAGTATGCCGGCATTATTTAGGCTTGCATGTAATGAATCAAAACTGCCTGGTAAGTTATCCATTGCACTGATGATCACAGGAATACCCGCTTTTGCGATACGATCTTTAACTACAACGGCATCTTGCGCACCATTAAGAACAATATTTACCCCAAACTGCTGTTTCACTTTTATAAGTTCAACAATATCCGATGCACGCGACACACTAATTAGTAATGGCATATCGCCTTTTAGTACTTTAGCCATTATTTTATCTTCAGCACTTGGCTTAGCATCGTCTTTTTTAGCTTCTTTGCTTGCTTTAGTTTGGTGATCATCTAACTTATTGATCAGTGTTTGCAACGTAAATGCACGAGAGCCTTTGCTACGCTCACCCAAATGAACCACTAATGCCGCTTGCTTTTTGTTTACGCTTTCAAAGCTACCACTTAAATCCACCACACTGGCAAGGCCCGCAAAAATACTGTCACCACCGTATGGAGTGATTAAGTCACGAGTAACACCGCCTTTACGTGCATAAGGGATTAGGCTTGAACGAGGGTTAAATGCCAAGCTTGCATCAAAATCAATACCTGCTTTTTCCTCTCCTGCATCGCGAGAGCCTGCAACCGCACCTACTTCAACTAAACCAAGTTGATTTACAGTGGCAATAAAACCAGGGGTCACGATTTGACCTTTGGCATCAATAATTTTATCTGCTTTAACATCGCTAGGATTGATTGCAGTAATTTTGCCATCATTCATTACGATGCTGGCAGACTCTAATACGCCTTGATCTGATGATGTATGTAAAGTTGCATTAATAATAGCAAGAGATTGAGCGCTCACCGCACCCGATGCTAGTAACCCTGCAGCAACCAGAGAAAGCGAAAACGAACGTGATAATTTTTTCATTCTGGGTGCTCCTTATTGTTGACCTAACATAAAATCACTTTGTGCTTGGAATGCGCTATCGTTTCTATCGTAAACTTTTGCGCCATCAACAAACACTTGCTCTGCTTTTGCGTAAACGCTAAATGGGCTTTGATTCCAAATAACCACATCAGCTTGTTTACCTGCTTCAAGTGAGCCTGTTTTATCTTCAATGCCGAGTGATTTAGCGGCATTAGCCGTGATCCACTTAATTGCATGCTGCTCAGAAATATCAAAACCATTTTGGTTTGCACTGTACATTACTTTTGCGGCTTCTTGATTTAAGCGCTGAATCGTCGTGTCTGAGTCTGAATGCACAACGGCACATGAGTTTTTAACTGCATCAACAATCGCTACGTTCTCTTGTACCATATCGTAGGCTTCCATTTTAAAGCCCCACCAGTCTGGCCAAAGTGCTGCACACGAGCCATTTTCAGCCAGTAAATCTGCGATTTTATAGGCTTCAATACCGTGATGGAATGTACCCGCATGGTAATTAAACTCTTTAGAAAGGTCGATCATCATCGCCATTTCTTCAGCTTTATAACAGTGATTGTGAATACGAACCTCACCTTCTAAAACACCGCGTAATGTATCGTATTTAATATCGCGATGTGGAGCTTCTGGGTTTTTACCCGCAGCGTAATCAGCATCGTATTTGTCCCAAGCACGCTTGTACTCTTGCGCACCAATCCAAGCTGTGCGATAGCCTGCCATATTACCCATACGTGTCATCGGTAATTCACCTTTACGGCCATAAACGCGTTTAGGGTTTTCACCACACGCCATTTTTAAACCGTATGGTGCATCAGGAAACTTCATCCCTTGCATGGTGTGAGCCGGTACATTTTTAAGGGTAACGCCACGTCCACCAAATAAATTAGCTGAACCTGGTAAAATTTGTAACGAGGTAATACCGCCTTCACGTGCGCGATTAAAGCCTGGATCTTGTGGCCAAATTGAATGCTCAACCCATACTTCTGCTGTATTTGGGCTAGTCATTTCGTTGCCATCTTGGTGAGACTCAACCGACGGATTTGGATAAGCACCTAAATGAGAGTGAACATCAATAATACCTGGTGTTACCCATTTGCCTTGCGCATCGATAGTGGTGTTTGCGTTAGCGGTTAAATCTTTACCAACTTGCTGTACTTTACCATCAACAAGTAATACATCGGCTTCATCTAAACGCTCACCCGTGCCCGTTAATACAGTGGCATTGGTAATTAATGTGCTTGATGTAGCAACGGGTTGATAAGTACTTGGGTATGGGTTTTTATTAATGGTTACTTTTGCATCTTGCGGGCCGCTTTCTTGGCAACCAACAAGAGCCGCTGCTAAACCAACAGCTAACAATGAGGGAGCAAATTTTTGCATGTTTTTAGGTTCTCCTGTTTTTTTACTACTTTAGCGAAAGCAAACGCATAAAGCTAAAAAAACAGGTGAAAAGGCGGTTATTTAAGGTGAGTTTCTGTAATTATTTTTTTATATAATTGTTATAAAGCTTATCCAGTGCCCCTTCTGTGGTGAGCGATGGATCTTTACTAATAAAGTGTTTAACCGTTCGGGTTACAAAATCCGAATTTTGCTTATGTAATTTTGAAAAATCTTTAATTAATGTATTACCATCTTTTGCGGCGGTGACTTTATCATGACGATGCCTGTATTGGCTCAATGCCTTATTAAAATCGCCTTGATAATCCTCGACTAAAATTTTATAAAAGTCACTTTTTTGCACCTTCAATACATTAATGCAATAGTTAAGCGCTTCTTTAAAGTCTGTAAATATGCTGCCTTCTACATCAAACTCTTTGGTTTTTTCACGCACCGTGACACGCGCTTCTTCAGTGGCATAACTAAAACCTGTAAATGCAAGGCGCTCTGACGCTTCTTTACCGAGTTTCATGCCCGCTTGAATGCTGTGCGCAAATTCATCGCTCATGTCGCCAAGCTCGCTTTCTTCCCACATGTTGTACACACGTAAGGGCTTGGCGTATTTATTTGATAGTTTCTTTTTAAGCTTACTAAAACGCTCATCAATGGTCATTAAGCGTTCATTATGAAGTAATGCATGGCATTCATAACAAGCCGCAATAGCAACAAAATCCGCTTCTTCACCTAGATCAATAATACTTTGTAGCATATGCAATGGCGGGCAATGATCGCGCTCTGTTGCCTCACAGCCGCAATAAAAACATTGGTTAAAATGCTGTTGCTCACACGCATAGGCTTGCTGGTAGTAACTGGCTAACGTTTTATTCACAATTGCGCTCCAAAAAGATAAAATGCCACAAATTTAGGGCGCGATAATAACAGTCTGAAAAAATATTTCAGTAGGAAAACGTTAAAGTGTGTCAAAAATAAATTATTTATGAGCAACTTTTCATACACCTACAAAATAGCACAATTTACATACACATTTTCTTACAGCTTGTCCCATTCAGTTAACAACATTTTGGCTACATTAAGCAATACTTAAGTTGCACATAAACAAAGAGGCAAACACAATGATTTCTCTTAAAGCAACACTATATTCAACTGTATTATTAGGCGCAGCAACATTAACAGCACCTGTAATGGCAACCACATTTATTGCCGCTGACTCATCACCTGGTACACAAGTTTGCATGGCCGTTGCATCTAACAAACAACTGACACTGCACAAAACAATTAAAGAGCTCCATACCAACAAGCATGTAATTGGCAAAAAATTACGCTGCAATGATTTATCAATGAATGATTTTGTAGCGCTTTATGATTTAGACAAATCTGCACGCTTTTTCAATATTGAGGCTACCACCAGCACATCAATAAGGGATTTGGCAAAGGTAAATAAACTGATGGTGGTTATTATGGCGGGATCTAAATAACCTAAATTATGACTAGGGAATCGGTTTTAATACGTTCAATTTACACGAATCAAACACGTTAAGCAGGGCTTAGTACCTGCTTAACGTGTATTTATTATTAAATAAGCGCTGCCAACAAACCAAACAAGCCACCAAATACCCCACCCCATACAACGAGCCAACCTAAATGCTCACGGATCATGGTTTGAATAATTTCTTTTACCATTTTAGGGGTGAGTTCATCTAGGCGTTCATCCACTAATTTAAGTACCGTATTATGTAAGCTTTCCGCGTTATTTCCTTGAGTAAGCATGTCGCTTAGTAGCATTTTAAAATCGTCGGTGTCGCTTATTTGTACCAGTGATAATTGCATTTTTTCGATAAATTTTTCTCGCATTGGCTCTACCGCCTCTGTACCGCCAAACATTGCCAGCATGCTGCCAAATTGTGATTGCTCTATCACCACTAATAAATTATCGAAAGCAGGATTTAAATCTACCTTTTCAATTACCGATTCAAAGTCTATCGTTGGCTGCGCCTTGCTTAGAAGCTTATCTATTTTATGCTCAGAAAAGAACTCCGTAAGTATTAAATTTCTTATAGCTACTTTAAAGCTTTCAAACTTGAGCGCAATCACCCCCGATCCATATAAAAACGGGACTTTTTCAAATAGCATATGAATAGCGAGTAAGTTTGTAACCGCACCAGAGAGTGCAAATAAGCCCACCGAAAGTACAATGGCTTGATCAAATACAAAACCAATAACAACACAACACGCTGCCAATAAGTTAGTGATAAAACTTTTATTCATTTTTATTCCATTTCAGTGATTTGTATTAGAAATTGATAGTCTTAATTTTACACCGATTAATTTGTTTATTTAATCCCTTTTTGCCATAGTTTATTTATAGGTTTAAAAGGTGAGCAATTGTTATGTGGAAAACAATCAATCAACAGATCAGCCAAGCTATCCATTACGATTTTAAACACACCCATAAACGTCAGTTGCAAAACACATCAACCGATAAGCTTTTCCATATAAGTGATGGCAAGCACAATTATTTAGTTAAAATTGCGCAAAAGAATGAGCTCGATCGCTTTGAAGCACAAGCACAGGGCTTAAAACAACTCACTCAAAACAGTATATTTATGGTGCCCGACTGTATTACAACTGGCGCCAATATAGAATATGCGTTTATTGTATTAGAGTGGCTTACACTTGATGACCTTCCCCACACGCATTGGTCAACGATGGGTGAACACCTTGCCATGTTACATCAAAAACACGAGCAAGCGATGTTTGGTTTTGATACAGACAATTATTTAAGCTCTACGCCTCAACCTAATCAATGGCATAAAAAATGGGATGTATTTTTTGCAGAAGAACGTATTGGTTGGCAATTACAGCTATTAGCTGAAAAAGACATTGTGCTGGCAGACCCCGAACAACTGATAAATTTAGTAAAAGAGCAACTGCATAATCATCATGTTTTGCCCTCGTTATTACATGGCGACTTTTGGCGCGGAAACATGGGATTTGTAAATAATATTCCGACCCTATTTGACCCTGCCTGCTATTACGGTGATCGGGAGGTCGATATTGCTATGAGTGAGCTTTTTGCCCCATTACCCGATGAATTTTATAACGCCTATGATCACCATTATCCACTCTCTCAGAACTACCAACATCGCAAGCTTATTTATCAGCTTTACCCTATTTTAAACCATGCCAATATTTATGCAGGCCATTACTTAAATCAGGCTAAAGAACACGTTGAAAAACTACTAAACTTAAATAAATGAGTAAACAAAATATAAGCACTATACTTATACTTGAACTCTACAAAATAAATCTATTCGAGCGTTATTTTTAACGCTAATTGCATTAAATTTACTTGTAATAAGTCACTGTTGAGAGCTCAATATAAGTAAATCATTTAGTCAGAGTTCAAGCTACTTAGTATTAAGCCGTTATGTGCTATCTAGGTAAAATAACTTAATTTTTAAGGGGGTGTTATGAAAGACTTTTTATCACAACGTATCGCCTGTCCACATTGTGGACAGCATATTCATTTAGACCTTGATGCCAGTATGGGCGACCAAGACTACTATGAAGAATGCAGTGCTTGCTGTAATCTAATTCATTTAAATATGCATATAGACTATGCACGTAATAAGTTAGAGTTACACGTGGACAGCGATGACGAACAAATATTTTAGCTATGTTGGCGCATGTAGTTTTCGACGGTGTTTATAATAGTGTATGTTTGCTGATCAACTTCTATATTAAATTCATCACCTACAACAGCTGCACCTAAATTAGTAATATCGAGTGTTTCTGGTATTAAGTGTAACCAAAAGCCATGCTCATCAATATTGCCAACCGTTAAACTGGCGCCATTAATAGATACAAACCCTTTATATAAAACATATTTTTGCCATTTTTTTGGAAGGCTAAGCTGCATTTTGTAGTTATTTTCTAGTTTAACTATTTGCACTATTTTGGCAGTACAATGAATATGACCAGAGACTATGTGCCCACCCAGCTCAGTACCAAACGACACCGAACGCTCGTAATTGACTAAACTACCCAATTCCAGTTGTCCAAGGTTAGTAAGCTGCAAAGTTTCGTCAATAACATCAAAATGCACTTGAGCCACCACATCTTGATTACTAAGCTCTACTTTAACTACCGTTAAGCAGCAACCATTTATAGCGATGCTAGCACCTAAGTCTAAATGCTTTACGTATTGCTCATTAACAGAAACGACTAAACGTAATACACCCTGCGTATGGGTTCTAGAGACTACTGTTGCTTGAGTTTGAATAATACCGGTAAACATAAAAATCGCTTCTCTTTCTAACAAAGTGCTAGTTTAACGTATCAATCGCTAAAATAATTCACTTAATAGCACTTTTATTCGCAACAAAAGTAAGCTTATGCAGCAATTTAATAGATTCGCTGATTGTCTACATAGATAGAGCAATCACAATAGATTACAATGCGCCCATGTTTTTCTGAATAGCTGTTTTTTATGACTTTTTGTAGTTGGGAAGCTAAACGTTTACTTTCCCTCGCCTTTCCCGTTTTTTTAGCACAAGTGACCTTAGTATTAATGTCAGTGGTTGATACCATTATGGCCGGACAAGTGAGTCCAACCGATCTCGCTGCCCTCTCAATTGCTACAGGAATATGGAACCCAATTTTATTAGCAATACAAGGTATTCTATTAGCCCTAACGGGAGTCATTGCTCAATTTGCGGGTGCTAAAGATCGCAACGGCATTAGCCATTATTTTCAGCAAGCGCTTTATTTAACGCTCCTTTTGAGTATTGCAGGTTTTTGTGCTGCCCAGCTTGCCAATACCGTTATTTTACAGCTTGATACTAGCCCGGCGATTGCGGGACTTGCTTTTGATTACATTCATTTTGTTAAATGGGGTGTATTTGGTTTTTTAATTTTTACCGTGTATAGAAATATGACCGAAGGTATGGGGATGACCAAGCCTGCGTTTTATATCAGCCTACTCGGACTTGCGGTAAATATCCCACTCAATTATATTTTTATTAAGGGCTTATTTGGTCTACCCGCATTTGGGGGCGCTGGCTGTGGTATTGCCACCGCACTGGTATTTACTGTAATGGCTATTGCGCAAGTTACTTATTGCCAGCTGAGTAAAAAAATAGATGCCAAAGGCTTATTAACTGGCTTTGAAAAACCCAATTTTAAAACCATTGGTATTATTACCAAACTCGGTATTCCTATTTCACTCGCTACTTTTTTTGAAGTGACCTTGTTTGCCTGTATTCCCCTGTTTATTGCGCATTTGGGTGCGGTGGCTGTGTCTGGCCATCAAATTGCAGCCAGTGTGACTGCACTATTATTTATGATGCCTCTGAGCCTCTCAATTGCCATTAGCATACGAATTGGTAATTTATTTGGGCAAAATCATTTAGATCAATTAAAAGTAGCAGTATCAACAAGTTATATTATGGCGGCTATGGTTGCGTTGTTTATCGCTTTTATTACATTTATAGGGCGTGATGTGATCAGCCAATTATATAGCGATAGCCCTGCGGTACTTGCGCTTGCTTCATCAATTATGATTTTAGCCTGTATTTACCAACTTCCTGATGCATTACAAGTAGCTGCAAACGGTATTTTACGTGGTTTAAAACACACAGCGCCGATTTCGTATATCACTTTTATTTCTTATTGGTTAATCGGCTTTAGTTTAGGCTACGTATTAGCAAGAACAGACATAATAGTGCCAGCAATGGGCCCTCATGGTTTTTGGATAGGTATTATCGTTGGCTTATCAGTTGCAGCTATACTACTGATGCTGACCGTTCATAGGCGATTTAAACGTGAACCATTTATTCTCTCTTAAACAATCAATCTATACCAAACTGCCGCTTAATTGGTTATTGGCGGCATGTTGTATGGTGCTTTTGGGCTGCTCAGAGCAGCCCAGTGAGGCAAATAAAACCTATTTGTCTCGCTTGAGTAATACCTTACAAACGCCTGAGCCACACACAAAGCCACTGCAACAATTAGCCTTAGTAAAGCCAGTTGAAGCGTTGCAACCTGCGATTAAAATTGGCATAACTGAACTAGCTGGTATTAGCCAATGTAAACTTAACGTTCTGATAAGCGAGCATAATAATCAATTAGGCAAAACAGCCACCGCTGCTAGTAAATTGAAGTACCAAATAGATTTTATTCAAAGCGCGCAAAACTGTTTAAACACCTTAGATAAACAAAGCAACGTTCACAGTAAAATTACAGCGGCAAAAAACCAAAAACAAACTCAACTCACTCATTATTTTAATAATGTTTTATATAGTGAACCTGAACTGAGCAGCACTTGGCAGCTAACTGGCCAAGAACTCAGCACCCAACCGGCTGGGTTTAGTGACACGGTTGAGGCGCTTAAAAAGCTAACGACCATTAAACACCAAATAGAAACTAAAGGGAGTATGGCAATAAACAGCGATGATATTTTGTCAGCGCTTGAACCGCTCAACAGATACAAATTTGACCAACAGCTTATTCAAGCTGCGCGAGAACAAATTAGCTTAAATCATACAGCAACCCAGTTTGTAAATTCATTAGTAGTAGAAGATATCTGCCCTAAAGGGAAAAACAAGCAGCAGGCTAAAATTGTCAGTAATATATTTAATAAATATTATTTAAAACAAATACAGCCTTATCAAGCACAGCTGAGCGGGTATTTAGAAACATTGCAGCCGCTTTATATGCAGCTATGGTTTAATCAAGCAGTGAGTAGTGAAGCGGTAAATGCCCTACTTGACCCAAATTCTAACAACTTACTCTCTCAGCTAAAAGCGTCAGCAAAAGAGCATGTTATCTGGTGGCAAAAATTTTATAAAACGTGCGAAATCAGTCCAATATGAATAAAAAAACGGCAAATAAACTTAAAAACCATAAACATGCTTGATTCACCACTCATCACGCTATATATTAGCGACCGTTGTTAAGCAATTAACAATTTTTAAATACAGAAGTACGACTGTAGCTCAGTTGGTTAGAGCACTACCTTGACATGGTAGGGGTCGGTGGTTCGAATCCACTCAGTCGTACCAAATTTTTAAAGATTTAATTAAAGTACGTTGAAAGAAAAAGCACTACCTACTCTTGATCACCCGGTCCAGAAGTCGGTGGTTCGAATCCACTCAGTCGTACCAAAATGAGTAAATGCTGTATTTAAAGTACGATAAAGGAAAAAGCACTACCTACTCTTGATCACCCGATCCAGAGGTCTGTGGTTCGAATCCACTCAGTCGTACCAAAATGAGTAAATGCTGTATTTAAAGTTTAAGAATTTCATATTGTACGACTGTAGCTCAGTTGGTTAGAGCACTACCTTGACATGGTAGGGGTCGGTGGTTCGAATCCACTCAGTCGTACCAATTCAAAAAAACACCTCAAGAAAAAGCACTACCTACTCTTAATCACCCGCTCCAAGGGTCAATGCTCCAAATCCACTCAGTCGTACCAATTCAAAAAACACCTCAAGAAAAAGCACTACCTACTCTTAATCACCCGCTCCAAAGGTCGGTGGTTCGAATCCACTCAGTCGTACCAATTCAAAAAGAACGTAGGTCGGTTAAGTGGCGAAGCCGCGCCACCCGACATTAGGTTGCATTCCAACACCAAACGCCATCCAACATAAAGCAAAGCCTGAACCGGTAATGACCAATACCAACATCGTCGGATGGCGCCTCTGAATTATCCAACATCGTCGGATGACGCCTCTGAATTATCCAACAGCGTCGGATGACGCTTCCGGCTTATCCGACCTACGTTCATTATTGTTAACGTATGTGAAACACCCGACATAAAATATATTATATTATTCCCCACACCAATTACGGCTGTACATTCCTGATGCGACCGCTTTATGAAAGCTTGAATAAGGCCAATCAACTACCCGTTCAACCAAACCATGTTTAAGCGGATTAAAATGAACATAATTTACATGGTGCCAATAATCACGTTCATCAACAATGGTATGCTCCCAAAAACGGCGTTGCCAAATTCCTCGTTCATTTTTATTAATGCGTGCGAGTGATACATGTTCGTTTTTAGGCAAGCCTTTAGAAAAACGTTTTTTAATTTCGCGCCAACGGCCAGAATAATCGCTATCACCTTTGGGTAAAGTTAACACTGCATGCATATGATCAGGCAACACCACCCACGCATCAATATAAAATGGTTTATGCATTTTACCCAGCGCACAGCCCCACGCAATAAATCAATATGCTCAACCAATAATGACTCTTTACGATCCTGCAAATTAACCGTAAAAAAATACGTTCCTCCCGGTTGATAATTTCTACGATATCTCACAAAAAATCTCCTTATAATAAACGGCTAATACCTCTGGGTTATTCAATACCTTAGGATAACGCCTTTGAATTATCCAACATCTTCTGATGGCGCCTCTGGCTTATCCAACATCGTCGGATGACGCCTTCGAATTATCCAACATCGTCGGATGACGCCTTCGAATTATCCAACATCGCCGGATGGCGCCTCCGAATTATCCAACATCGTCGGATGACGCCTCCGAATTATCCAACATCGTCGGATGGCGCCTCTGACTTATCCAACCTACGTTAATTATTAAGGACGTAGGTCAGTTAAGTGGCGAAGCCGCGCCACCCGACATTGGGGAAACACCCGCCATCAAGCAACGCCAACATCAAAAAGCTCCAAAAAAGCGCACACGCTCTAAACTTCCTTAATAAATATTAGGTAACATCCATTTAATCACGTTGCAAAGTCAGAATTTATTGCTTGAAAATTAATACTATGTTAACAAGTAGGCTATCTTATAAGATGAAATATCAGAAAGTATTCTAGGAAAGGATTTACCTGTGAAGTCTGCCGCACTCATTACATTACTATTGCTATTTATTTTTGCTGGGCAAGTTCAAGCTAAAACCCTAGTCAAAGTGGGTGGCTATGAATTTCCTCCCTACATAGAGATTGTTGACGGCCGTGCTTCAGGCCTTACCGTAGAGCTAATTAGCGAACTCAATAAAATACAATCTGACTATCATTTTGAGCTTGTGCTCACCACACCTATTCGGCGCTTTAAAGATTATCAGCAAGGTTTGTTCGATGCGGTATTTTTTGAAGATCCAAACTGGGGGTGGCTGCAAGGCAACCATATAATCAGTAACTCCCCTGTGATAGCAACAGACAGCGAAGTATTTATTGCTTTAAAGCAATTTGCAAAGTCACAAGCTTGGTTTGATAACTTAGACGATAAAACCCTCATTGGGATTTTAGGCTATCACTATCAGCTAGCAAACTTTGAAAACAATCCATCAATACTTGAAAACGAATATAAAATGACGTTACTGAGCAGTCATAAAAAAAGTATTGAATTAGTATTAAAAAAACGCAGCGATATGGCGATTGTTACCCGTTCTTACTTAAATCAATACCTGAATAAATACCCAGAAAGTAAAAAAAAGCTGCTTATCTCTGAACGCGTCGCGCAAACCTATAAACACCAATTATTAATTCGCCCTACACACCAACTTAATGTAAACACACTTTATAAAATAGTAAAAAAAACACTTGCACAAAATACCCTAGCAACCAAATTAAAGATACTTAGCCTACAACAACATGATATTTAGTGGTGCTGCTTTAATACTAATAACATTACTAATAACTTAATGGCAATAACTAGAAAATTTGCTATTTTCATCGTGTGTCGCAAACTCAACCAGCGTCATCAATAAATCACTGTGTTTATGGGTAAAGCCAGTACTAGAAAGGCGTTTTTCTAAATAGGACGTAAAGTTTTTTCGTTGCAGGTGTTGGCTATGTAATTTTATTAACAGCTCTGACTGCTTTTGGTTAATTAACCGTGTCTCGTAAATCGGGTCTTCATCTGGCCAATTTTCTACAGGCGAGCCCTTTTGCTTAAACACAAAATCACTAAGTGAACGCTCGATTTGATTATAATCGTGCTCCCCTAGCAGTTTTTCTATTTCCTTTAATAAGCTTGAGTACAAAACACGCGGGAAAAGCTTGTAAAAATCATGATTTTTAAAGGGCTCTCCTTGTGGAGTTTGCTGCCAATTTTCAAAACTTGCTCGCAAAGCCTGAACTAATATACGTCCTACATAATGGCTTTTTTGGAATGAGACACCTTGCGATTCTAGCCTTGAAAGTACGTGATTTAAACGTTGCTTTAAGCTACGTACTTCTAGCTGCAATTCGCTTTTTTCTGTCTCTAATAATTGTATTTCTTGAGCACTGGTTGTTATTTTTTGCTCTAGTTTATTTATTTTAACTTGCGCGCCATAAAACAAATCACGGGTATCATTAAGCTCAGCCATAACACTGGCATTTTTTAATTTAATACTCGAATTACCCTCAATAGCATAAGTAGTAAGCTGTTTGCTCTGAGAGAGCGCTTTATTTAAAGTACTTTCTAACTTACTCTCAATAACTTGCCCAGACTTACTGCCTTTAAGTAAAGAATGTAAGGTTGAAGAAATATGCTTTTGGTACCAATTTTGGATCTGCTCACACTGCACATCAGATAAATTAGCAAATGGATTGTCTTCACTTATTGGCTTGTTAGCCATAAAAATTCCCTCTAGTAAAAAGACTTTTTGTTGTTATGTCGTATTAAAGTGAAATTACCTACCTTTGCATGTTAATAGCTATCGCTTTTTAAGGCTATATTTAATTGTTTGTATACTAGAAGAACCTCACTATTTAAGTTGTTTATTCCAAATAACGCACTAAACTTAAAATTAAAGATAAAAATGCATTATCCTTATGAGAATATTTTTAATCGCTGCCTTAGTACTATCATTTTTCACTTACGCACAACCTGCGCCAGTAACCTATACGGTCGACAATAAAAATATCACACTTCCCGGAGAGAAATACAAAAGCGGCTATGGCTATAATTTAAAAGCCGATACAGTTCTTCGCTTAGTTACACTTAATTGGCCCCCTTATATAGACGATCACTTATGCAATAAGGGCTGGCTATATCAACTTACAGTAAGCATGTTAGTAAAACGCGGCTATGGTGTACATATAGAGTTTTACCCTTGGGCGCGTGCCGTTCGTGAAGCTGAATTAGGTAAAGCTGATATTTTATTTCCTGAGTATTTTATTAGTGACGATGTAATGTCAGAAAACATTTTAACCAAAACACGTAATCAGTTATTGGCGTTATCTGAGCCCATTCCTGGTGGCGACTTATCATTTGTAGCATTTAGAGATCACAGCATAAATTACGATGGCAGGATTGAGTCTGTAAAAAACAGGGTTATGGGGGTGGTACGTTCATATAAAAATAGTAAAGAATTAGATGAACTTATTGAACAAGGCGAAATAAAAACCATCGTTGCTAACAGTGAGTATCAGCTTATTCATTTGCTTTTAAATGGTCGGGTTGAGCTTATTGTTGCCGACTTAGAAGTGCTAAGAGCCAGTATTTATAAATCACTATTATCAGCTAGAGAAAAAAAGAGGATGCTTAGTGCGCTAGTTGCATTAACGCCAAGCATAGAATACAAAGCCCTGTATTATGAAATCAGTAAAAGTACACCTAATTGGCAATTTATCTTAGATGATATCAACGCAGAAATAGCGAATATGCGTGCAAATAATGAATTTGAGCGCTTTATAAAAAATAAAAAACAGCAGTGTTATAACCTCGATTAAGCCGTAGGCAGCTAAATTTGAGCGTGCCTGTTTTCAGTTATATCTACTCATAGTCTAAGGCTTTGGTTAAACACCACCGTTTGGTTCCGTCCGGTTGTTTTTGCATTATAAAGTGCTGTATCGGCATTTCTTAATAATCCCTGCAGCGAACACGACTCAGAAGTCAAACTTGATACACCACTGCTTATTGTATAACTCACCTGCCCGCCACTTGATAACTGCACTGGGTTATCTTTTAAATGATCTTGCAACTTTGCTAAGGTTTTAACAACGGTACTGACACATTTGGTAGGCGAAACAATGCAAAACTCTTCTCCTCCTAAACGCGCTATAATATCATCACTGTCACAAAATGATTTAAACGTAGCAGCTATGCTTTGCAACACACTATCTCCGCCTTCGTGTCCAAATTGATCGTTAATGCGCTTAAAGTGATCTATATCTATCATCGTAAGGGTTAAGTGCTGGCTGTCTTTAATACACTCATCAAGTGCAAGTTTAGCTGTTTCCATAAACCCTCTTCGGTTGAGCAAATTAGTAAGCGGATCTTTAATGGTTAAATCTTTTAGTTGTGCTTGATACCGCTTCATTTTTGTAATATCGCGCTCAATCGCTGCATAGTAAGCCACCTCACCTAACGCATTTTTTAATGGAAAAATATTCATATCAATCCAATAAGGCTCACCTGATTTTTTATAATTTAGTATTTGCTCAGATACTTGCTGTTTATTTTCTAGCGCATGCCTAATTTTATCGCGTGTCGCTTGTTGAGTTTTAGCGCCTTGTAAAATGCGCGGCGTTTTACCTCTAACTTCATCTAAATGATAACCCGTTACTTTAGTAAACGATTGGTTTGCATAAACAATTTTAGGGCCATCATTAGTAATAGGGCTTGCCTCGGTAACTAAAATAACGTCGCTGGCTAATTCAACAATTTCTTTAAATGGAATAGCTTGTTTTTGATGAGTAATATCGATAAAAGTGACGACTATTTCAGCAATGTTGTTCTGCTTGTCAAACTCTGGATAAGCGTTACATAGCACCCATGTAATTTCGTCGCTTGAGCTATCACATATACCTATTTCAAGATTCATCAATGGTTTTTGGGTTTTAATAACAACACTAACAGGATACTGAGAATTCTGCAGTGGTTGACGAAATTCATCCAGTAATTTCCATTTACTATCAAACGAGTCGCGCCCTAACGCTTGCTCTTTTGTTAAACGTAAAATATTTAAAGCCGCAGGATTTGCATACAAAATTCCTGTGTCTGGTGCATGCACCACCACACCGGTTTGTAAGTTTTGTATTAACCTTTCTGCATTTAGCCTTGATAAATCCATTAATGCACTCCGTACAAACTGTATTGAAAAAATACACGGGCTAATATTCATTTTAATATAAGTGAATATTTGCCGACATAACAGAAAAAATGTTGCTGTTTATTGAGCACCCCTCAACAAAGTACATTTTACAACCTATTGAATGACTGAATAAAAAAGCCGCAAACTAAGTTAAGTTCGCGGCTTATTATTTTACTATAGTACGTATTTTGGGTGCTAATTAGTCATAATCAAATGGCGCTCTTACCCAGCCTTCCATTAATACACGTGCGCTGCGGCTCATACTCGCTTTAGTCACTTGCCATTGGCCATTTGTAACAACCGCCTCGGCACCTACTTTAAGTGTGCCCGATGGGTGACCAAAGTTAACCTCGTTAATAGCCCCGCCACCAGCGGCCAAATTAACTAATGTTCCGTCAATTGCGGCTGCTGTGCCAATAGCGACGGCGGCTGTGCCCATCATCGCATGGTGTAACTTACCCATTGACATTGCACGTACTAACAAATCTATATCGCTTGCATTAACCTGCTTACCACTTGATGATTTGTAATTAAGCGGTGCAGCCACAAACGCCACTTTAGGTGTGTGTTGGCGTGCTTGCGCTTCATTAATAGTACTAATTAGTCCCATTTTTACCGCGCCATAGGCACGAATGGTTTCAAGCTTAGTGAGTGCGGCTTCATCAGCGTTTATATCATCTTGTAGCTCAGTACCGGTATAACCAATATCGCGGGCATTTACAAAAATAGTCGGGATACCTGCGTTGATCATAGTTGCTTTTAATGTCCCCACACCTGGTACTTCTAAATCATCAACCACATTGCCTGTTGGAAATAGCGCACCATCACCATCAGCAGGGTCAATAAATTCAAGCTTTACTTCAGCGGCAGGAAACGTCACACCATCTAACTCAAAGTCACCGGTTTCTTGTACTGCACCGTTGGTCATGGGTACATGCACTAAAATACTTTTTTTAATGTTCGCCTGCCATACGCGCACAATAGCAATACCATTATCCGGTACGCGAGATTTATCCACTAAACCATTGCTGATGGCAAACGCGCCCACAGCAGAGGTTAAGTTTCCGCAGTTACCACTCCAATCAACAAACGCTTTATCAATGGCGACTTGACCAAATAAATAATCAACATCGTGATCGGGCTGTTCACTCTTACTCAAAATAACCGTTTTACTGGTACTTGAGGTTGCTCCGCCCATGCCGTCGGTTTGTTTACCGTATGCATCTGGGCTACCAATAACGCGTAATAATAAGCTATCGCGCGCCGCACCTGCCACTTGGGCTGGTGCGGGTAAATCGGTTAAATTAAAAAAAACCCCTTTACTCGTGCCACCACGCATATAGGTCGCAGGCACTTTAATTTGTGGTTTAAACATAAACGTGTGTCCTTATGATGCTTGCGTGGCTTCTAAAAAGTCTTGCGCAAAGCGTTGTAACACACCGCCTGCCGCATAAATAGAGAGCTCTTCTTGCGTATCTAGTCGACATTTCATTGGTACGTTTAATACCTCGCCATTTTTACGTGTAATAACAAGCTCTAGGGTTGCACCTGGTGTTGGTTCGCCCTTCACGTCGTAGCTTTCGCTACCATCTAGATTAAGTGTTTTACGCGTTGTGCCTGGTTTAAATTCAAGCGGCAATACGCCCATACCAATTAAATTAGTACGGTGAATACGTTCAAACCCTTCGGCTGCAATAACCTGAACACCAGCAAGCCTAACGCCTTTTGCTGCCCAATCGCGCGAAGAGCCTTGGCCGTAATCAGCGCCTGCCACAATAATGAGTGGCTGTTTACGCTGCATGTAGGTTTCGATTGCTTCCCACATACGCGTGTTTTCACCTTCTGGCTCTATGCGTGCGTACGATCCTTGCTTCACTTCTCCGTTTTCATCTAATACCATTTCGTTCAATAGTTTAGGGTTTGCAAATGTAGCTCGTTGTGCGGTTAAGTGATCGCCTCGGTGAGTGGCGTATGAGTTAAAGTCTTCTTCTGGTACGTTCATTTTAGTTAAGTATTCACCTGCTGCGCTGCTGGCCATAATTGCATTAGAAGGTGATAAGTGATCGGTTGTAATGTTATCGCCAAGTACTGCTAACGCGCGCATACCTGTCATACTGCGCTCACCTGCCAAAGCTCCTTCCCAATAAGGTGGGCGGCGAATATACGTACTTTCTGGGCGCCAATCGTAAAGTGGGTCGTTATCTTCGCCGTAATCAACAGTTAAGTTAAACATTGGCTCGTATACTTTTCTAAACTGCTCTGGTTTTACGCTTTGTTTGATAACCGCATCTATCTCTTCATCAGATGGCCATAAATCTTTTAAGGTTACATCGTTACCTTGTTGATCTTTACCGAGTATATCTTTTTCTATATCAAAACGAATGGTACCCGCAATTGCATAAGCAACTACTAAAGGTGGTGACGCTAAAAACGCTTGCTTTGCATACGGATGAATTCGGCCATCAAAGTTACGGTTACCCGAAAGCACAGCCGTTGCGTATAGGTCGCGGTCAATCACTTCTTGTTGAATTTTAGGGTCCAACGCACCACTCATGCCATTACAGGTAGTACAGGCAAAACCCACAATACCAAAACCGAGTTGCTCTAGTTCAGTGAGTAAGTTTGCATCTTCAAGGTACGACTGCACCGCTTTTGAACCCGGTGCCAGGGATGTTTTAACCCACGGTTTACGCATTAAGCCTTTAGCGTTTGCATTTCGCGCTAATAAACCTGCGGCAATTACATTGCGCGGGTTACTGGTATTAGTACAGCTGGTAATAGCGGCGATAATACAGGCGCCATCTGGCATTAAGCCTTCTTCATTTTCAACAACACCCGAAATACCTTGCACTGCTAAATCGCTGGTAGATACACGACGATGCGGATTTGAAGGCCCTGCAATGTTGCGCCCTACACTTGATAAATCAAACTTAAGTACACGATCGTAATGAGCGGTTTTTAAGCTATCACTCCATAAACCCGCTGTTTTAGCGTAGTTTTCTACCAGGGCAATTTGATCTTCATCACGGCCTGTTAAACGCAAGTAATCAATAGTTTTATCGTCAATGTAGAACATAGCAGCGGTGGCGCCAAATTCTGGGGTCATGTTCGAAATGGTCGCTCTATCACCCAGGGTTAGTGCATCGGCCCCTTCACCGTAAAACTCAAGGTAAGTCGATACCACACGTTGCTCACGTAAAAATTCGGTAATCGCCAGTACAATATCGGTTGCAGTTATGCCAGGCTGGCGTTTACCGGTAAGCTCTACGCCCACTATATCTGGTAAACGAATATATGATGCGCGCCCAAGCATTACGCTTTCGGCTTCAAGGCCACCTACGCCAACAGCAATAACACCTAAAGCATCAACATGTGGGGTATGGCTGTCGGTACCTACTAAGGTATCTGGGAACGCAATGCCATCGCGGTTTTGAATCACCGGCGACATTTTTTCAAGGTTAATTTGATGCATGATGCCATTACCCGGTGGGATCACATCAATATTTTTAAACGCGGTTTTGGTCCAATTTATAAAATGAAAACGGTCATCGTTGCGTCTATCTTCAATGGCGCGGTTTTTTTCAAATGCATCGGGATCAAAACCTGCGTGCTCAACAGCTAATGAATGATCCACAATCAGTTGAGTCGGTACAACCGGATTTACTTTTGCAGGATCGCCGCCTTTTGCAGCGATAGCATCGCGCAGGCCCGCTAAATCAACCAGTGCGGTTTGGCCTAAAATGTCATGACATACAACGCGTGCCGGATACCACGGAAAATCTAAGTCTTGTTTACGCTCAATTATTTGGTTAAGCGCATCGGTTAGCATTTCGGGCTCACAGCGACGCACTAAGTTTTCGGCAAATACACGCGAACTGTAAGGTAGTGTAGCGTATGCGCCAGGTTTAATGGCATCGACGGCGGCTTGGGTATCGTAGTAATCAACATTTGAGCCCGGTAAAGGCTTACGGTATTGGGTGTTATTAATAATGGTCATAATAAATTCGCTAATTTGGTGACGGAGGAGAGTACGCTAAAGCGCTATAATGAGTAATCATCAGCGCTATAAACAATAAAAGGTGAGCTAGGCTCACCTTAAACGCTAACTAATTAGCCTCTTGATTCAATTGGCGTGTAGCTACGCGCATCTGGCCCGGTGTAATCAGCACTTGGGCGAATAATACGGTTATTTGCACGTTGCTCTTTTACATGCGCTGTCCAACCGGTTACACGGCTCATTACAAAGATAGGCGTAAATAACTTAGTGGGAATACCCATAAAGTGGTACGCCGATGCATGGAAAAAATCAGCATTACAAAACAGTTTTTTCTCACGCCACATAACTTCTTCACAGCGAACTGATACCGGGTAAAGCACATCATCACCCACTTCTGCGGCGAGTTTTTCAGACCACTTTTTAATAATAACATTACGTGGATCTGACTCGCGGTAAATTGCGTGGCCAAAGCCCATAATTTTATCTTTACGCTCAAGCATCCCCATTAGCGCGTCTTCAGCTTGATCGGCGCTGGTAAAGCTTTCAATCATATCCATGGCGGCTTCGTTGGCACCACCATGAAGTGGACCACGTAAGGTACCAATTGCGCCAGTTACACATGAGTGAATATCAGAAAGCGTTGATGCACACACGCGACCGGTAAAGGTAGAGGCATTAAATTCATGCTCTGCGTACAAAATTAGCGATACATTCATTACTTGTGCAAATAATTCACTTGGCGCTTTATCGTGTAATAGCGTTAAAAAGTGAGCGCCTACTGAATCGTCATCAGTTTGTGTTTCAATACGAACACCGTCATGAGTAAAGCGGTACCAATAACAAATAATACTTGGGAAAATTGCCACCATGCGGTCAATCGCATCGTTTGCTTCGCTAAAGTCATTTTCCATTTCAAGATTACCTAGCATAGAACAACCTGTGCGCATTACATCCATTGGATGCGCGTCTTTAGGAATGTTCTCAAGCACTGTTTTTAGTGCCTCAGGTAAACCGCGCAAGCTTTTAAGTTTAGCTTTGTACTCTGCCAGCTCGCTTGATGTTGGTAACTCACCGCGAGAAAGTAAAAACGACACTTCTTCAAACTGCGCTTTTTCAGCCAGTTCACTAATATCGTAACCACAGTAAGTTAAACCAGAACCTGTTTGCCCTACTGTACATAATGCGGTTTGTCCTGCTACTTGGCCACGTAAGCCTGCGCCACCTAATGCTTTATCTACCATGATGTGTCTCCTGTTGAAATTTTTATTATTTGTCAGATTTTGCTGAAAAAAGGTTATCGAGCGTGTTTTCGTACGAGTGATAATCTAAAAAGTCGTAAAGCTCTGCACGCGTTTGCATGTTTTCAATTTGGCTTTGTTGCGACCCTTCATTCAAAATAGCCGAATACACATTGAGTGCGGCTTTGTTCATTGCTCTAAATGCACTTAATGGGTAAAGCACCATTTCTACGCCCACATCGCTTAGTTGCTCTTTGGTGTAAATTGGGGTTTGGCCAAACTCGGTAATGTTGGCCAAAATAGGCACATTAATCGCTTTGGTAAATGCTTGGTAATCAGCAAGGTCATGAACCGCTTCTGCAAAAATCGCATCGGCACCGGCTTCAACACAAGCTGCTGCACGGTCTATCGCCGCATTTAAGCCTTCTTTTTGAAACGCATCGGTACGCGCCATAATGTAAAAATCGCTATCGGTTTTAGCATCAACCGCCGCTTTAATACGGTCTACCATTTCAGCTTGGGTAACTATTTCTTTATTAGGGCGATGGCCACAGCGCTTTTGCGCCACTTGATCTTCAATATGAAAACCGGCTGCACCTGCTTTAGTCATTTCTTTAACAGTACGGGCAATATTAAACGCCCCGCCCCAACCTGTATCGGCATCCACTAACAAAGGTAAATCGCTAGCACCGGTAATACGGCGAATATCTTCAAGCACGTTATCAAGGCTGGTCATCCCTAAATCTGGCATACCAAATGAGGCATTAGCCACACCCGCACCCGATAAATAAATAGCCTGATGGCCCATTTTTTCAGCCATCATCGCGGTGTACGCGTTAATAGTACCTACCACTTGTAGCGGGTGGTTATTTGCAATTGCCTGTTTAAATTTTAATCCTGCTGACATTACTTTCTCCTAACTTTGAACGGGGCTGCTCTTTGGCAACTTAGTATTTTTTAATAATGTGACATCTGTATTAGGGTCTATTGACCTTTCAAAATTTAATTTGCAGCAGCCTGTTTGGTATTTAGGCAAGGCAGAGCCTATGTGGTGTGGTTATTCCCCATAAATAGGCGATAACGCAGCATCAATACTAAACAGGCGCTGCCCTTCGGGTTCTGCCTAGGAGCGATTTACTCTTTGTTGCTCGGTTTTGACTTAGCCCACTAGGTTACAAACCTCGCGCCGTGATTAAACCGCTCCTAGTTTGAACAAATTATAATCCGCAAAGGTCAACAGACCCTAGTTAGCCATTTCATTTTGAGTGGCTTGTACTGATTGATATCTATCAAATTTTGTTTGGATATTTGCTTGTGATGCACTGATATGGCGCTTCATTAACATTTCGGCCAGCTCACCATCATGATTTTCAATGGCGTTAATAATGGCTAAATGCTCATCAAACGCTTTCGATACCCGCGGCCCTACCATACCCATTTGTACACGATACATTCTTATTAACTGGTACAGGTCGTGGCATAACAAATGAATTAAGTGCGCGTTTTTACTGCCTTTGATTATTCTGTAATGAAAATCTAAGTCGCCTGCTTCTTGATAGTACGACTCACCTTCTTTAACACGCTGAGTTTGCAAATGCTGATTAAGTAATTGTTTCAAGCCTTGTACTTCATCTGGTTCCATATTGTCGGCGGCTAACCTACATGCAAGTCCTTCAAGGGCACTGCGCACTTGATACACCTCAATTAAACGCTCTGCGGTTAATGCCACAACACGGCAACCTATATTGGCTTTGCGCTCAACTAAATAACAACTTTCTAAACGGTTAAGCGCTTCTCTGAGCGTTGCACGGCTTACACCGTAACGCTTTGCTAGTTCCGGCTCAGATATTTTACTGCCTTGTGCAATGCTGCCCTCTACAATTTCGCGGCGCATGTCTACAAACACTTTATCGGAAGCGGTTGTGATAGATGTTTCATTTAACAAGTGCTGTGTCATAAAGTATTTTTATATTGTCGACAATTTATGCTCTAACTATGTGCTTATTATTTATACCTGTCAACCCTAGAACCACTTAAATCGAGTGAAAAACCACCACATTGTCGACATTATTAGCCAAAAGTATAATAAAAAATTGTAGTTAAGCTATTTTACTAAACAAGATGTCGACACCTTTTAAGGGTTACTATTTCGTTTTTAACACTGAAAAAAATCGTTAAAAATGCTATTATCCTGCTTTATTTTGACTGTATGAGCCAAATCGTGGACGCAAACACTTACATCCCTGAGCCATTTATTAACGACGTAAAAACCTATTTACCCAAGCACCTAAACTTAGATGATTTTTTAAGTGCGTGTCGTCGTCCACTGCGTAAATCTGTTCGCGTTAATACATTAAAAATGAGTGTTGAAGAGTTTAAGCAACAAGCGGCTAAAAAAAATTGGCAACTTACCGCTATTCCTTGGTGCGATGAAGGTTTTTGGTTAGAGCGCCCAAACGATGAAGAGCAAAACCTAGCGCTGGGCAATACCGATTTACACTTAAGCGGGGCTATGTACGTGCAAGAGGCAAGCTCAATGTTGCCGCCAATGGCACTAAAGCAAAGCCTTAAAACCAGTAACACAGTGCTCGATATGGCCTCGGCACCGGGCTCTAAAACCTCACAACTGGCTGCACTAATGAACAATCAAGGTGTTTTGGTTGCAAATGAGCTGTCGTCATCACGTTTAAAAGTACTCAGTGCCACGCTAAAGCGTATGGGTGTAGGTAACTGCGCGCTATCGCATTTTGATGGTGTGGTATTTGGCAATTACATGTTTGAGTGCTTCGACAGCATTTTACTTGATGCGCCCTGCTCTGGCGAAGGCACGGTACGTAAAGATAGTGACGCGCTAAAAAATTGGTCTATCGAGTCAAATATTACCATTGCCCAAGTACAAAAAGATCTGATTAAAAGTGCATTTTACGCACTTAAACCCGGTGGCACATTAGTGTATTCAACCTGTACATTAACCCCTCTCGAAAACCAGCAAGTATGCAGCGCATTATTAGATGAGTTTGGCGAATATATAAGCCCTGAGCCATTAAGCGACTTATTCCCAGGGGCTGATAAAGCCACCACCGCAGAGGGCTACTTACATGTTTGGCCGCAAACCTTCGACAGCGAAGGCTTTTTTATTGCCAAATTTAAAAAGCACAGCAGCTGCGAAAACCAAACATTAAAAGTTAAAAAAGGCGCGTTCCCCTTTAGTGACTTTGATAGTAAACAAAGTGCTGCGTTTATGAGCTTCCTTAAAAAGCAATTTGGTTTAACGAGTCTGCAAGGTACGTTAAAACAACGCGACAAAGAGCTTTGGCTGTTTCCTGATGAATTTGAAGCAATACAAAATAAAATTAAATATGCGCGATTAGGGGTACAAGTAGGCGTTATTCATAAAAATGGCGTACGCCTAACGCACGAATTTGCCACCGTATTTGGTAAGCAGTGTAAAAGTAATGTACTGGCATTAACCAATGAACAGGCTAACGATTACTTTAATGGTAAAGATATACGCCTAGAAGAGGTAACCAAATCCAGCGGCGAGGTGATCCTAACTTTATGTGGTTGCCCTATTGGCTTAGGGAAATGGCAAAAAAATAAAGTTAAAAACTCTTTACCACGAGATTTAGTACAAAATACGCAGTTAATAAACTGGGCGTAAATTCTAATAAAGGTGTGTATAACAAATGTAACTCACTGTAATTACTGCAGTATAAAAAATGAACAAAAATGTGTGTTTTTAGCACTTTTGACTATACTTAAATAACTTTCTTCTTCTCCCTAAGAATCTGAAAGTGTCTTTAGTTAGCGCAGGGCTCAAATACGAGCCCCTCTATAACCCAGAGTTCTTATAGCTCTGGGTCTTTTTTTGTCTAGGCGAAAGTTAACGATCTGCAGGGGTCGGTTTACTAGCTTAATCACTCACCCGGCTATTATTACAATAAGAACTTAGTGATTTATTTACCACAGAGGATAGGAGAAAACAGAGAAAGTGATTAAAGACAAAGATTAAAGAACTGTTGTTAGTTATTAGATTTCCAAAATTGAAGCTTTTTCTCTGTGCAGCGCGAAGCGCCTCGGTGCTCTCTGTGGTTCAAAAATAAAGGTTTTAGGAGATAGCTAACTGGTTGCGGGGATCGGACAACCGGACCTAGGCATTACAATAAGCTCTTAAAAATTTATTTACCACAGAGGATAGGAGCACACAGAGAAAGTAATTAAAGACAAAGATTAAAGAACTGTTGTTAGTTATTAGATTTCCACAATTGAAGCTTTTTCTCTGTGCAGCGCGAAGCGCCTCGGTGCTCTCTGTGGTTCAAAAAAGGTTAAAGTTCAGAGTAGACGAGCTGCAGGGGTCGGTTTACTAGCTTAATCTCGCAACCCGCCGCGAGCTTTACAATAAGAGAAAGTGATTAAAGACAAAGATTAAAGAACTGTTGTTAGTTATTAGATTTCCAAAATTGAAGCTTTTTCTCTGTG